>DRME01000097.1 GCA_011375175.1 Deltaproteobacteria bacterium
AATTCCTTCCGGGAGAAGCGAGATCCGGAAACATTGGCAAAGATTATTCCGATTACCGAGGGTATTGGTAAAAACGCCGATGTGTTTGTGAAACTTTTCAGTCGCCTTGATCCTCTTGCTGCCGGGAAAAGAAGCAGAAGAAGGTCACTGCCTCTCAGAAGAACGATTGAGGAAATATTTGAGGTCTTCAGCGAGGAAATGAAAAAAATCGGTATTACTACCAAGGTTAACGGCCCCGGTGATTTCAGATTTACATGCTGGCATCAGGATGTGTATGCGATTTTCACCAACCTGATCGATAACAGTATTTACTGGATGAATGAAAAAAAATCCCCAAAAAAGGAAATCACCGTCGACATCGCAACAGACGGAAATGAACTTCTATACATTGATTATCAGGATACCGGTCCGGGAATAGAATCACAGCTCATAACCAGCGAAGTAATTTTTGAGCCTCAGTTTTCCACCAAACCAGATGGTACGGGGCTCGGACTGGCTATTGCCGGTGAGGCATCCACCCGAAATGGACTTGCGCTGAAGGCTTTCGAGTCTGAAAGTGGTGCATTTTTCAGATTGCAACCGAAGTCGGAGAATTAATCATGCCTGAGATTAAATTAATGATTATTGAGGACGCCGAATCGGACTTGAATGTTTGTAGAGATTCTGTTGAAATTTATCAACAGAAAAAAATTGATGAAGGCGTTAATCTGACATTTAAATTGATAGAATGCAAGAAGGTTGATGACGCTCTTGATAAGATAGATGGTTCATTCGATGGCGCAATTATTGACCTGAAATTTTCTGATGGTGATAACAGAGGAAAAGATGTTTTGGCAAAAATCAAAGATTCTTTTTTCCGAATACCTGTTATTATTCTCACGGGGACGCCAGACAGCATAGGTGAGGAAGAAAAATCTGATTTGGTCAAGGTTCTGAAAAAAGGTGAGGCAGATTACCAGAAAGACATACTTGATGTGTTTTTTGAAATTTATAATACAGGCCTGACAAAAATCATGGGGGGAAGGGGAAAGATAGAGCAGACGCTGAATGAAGTGTTCCTGAAGAATCTGTTGCCCCAGTTACCGGACTGGAAAATCTATGGGAAAGCAAATCCGTCGAGAACCGAGAAGGCATTGCTGCGTTTCACACTTAATCATCTTGTACAGATTCTTGATGACGATGAGGATCAATGTTTCCCGGAGGAAGTCTATATTTATCCTCCATTTTCGGATGGCCTGAAGACGGGAAGTATTGTAAAGAAAATGGATGGGGAAGATCTTTATGTGGTATTAAGTCCGGCCTGTGATCTGGTTGTAAGAAGCGATGGCAATTTCAAGACTGATCGTATCCTTCTCGTTGAGGTTGAAGAAGCGAACTCAATTATTGATGCAGCATTGAATGGCATTACCAAAAAGGCCAAGAAAGAGAACAAGCTCAAAAACGTCTTTGGCAATAATTACACTGGTTACTTTCACTGGTTGCCTAAGACAGGTTACTTCGAGGGTGGGTTTATTAATTTCAGAAAAATATCAACGTGTACAAAAGATGAATTCGAGAACGCTTATAATCAACCGCACATTCAGATCTCCCCGCACTTCGTGAAAGATATATTGTCCCGTTTTTCTTCCTATTATGCCCGTCAGGGGCAACCTGACATCGAACGCAACAAAATAATTGATGAGGTGGTTTCCTCATCCGGGGAGACAGAATAATGGATGTTCACTCGCCGGAACAACGAAGCTACAACATGTCCCGGATAAAAGGCAAAAACACGAAACCGGAGTTGTTGGTTCGTAAATGGCTGTGGTCGCGAGGGTACAGATATCGACTTCATCGGAAAGATCTGCCAGGCAAACCCGATATTGTTTTCCCCCGGCAAAGAAAGGCAGTCTTTGTGCATGGTTGTTTCTGGCATAAACATGATTGCAGGTATTTCAAGTGGCCCAGGACAAACAGAGAATTCTGGAAAAAGAAGATCAATGAGAATGTCAGACGCGATCAAAAAAACTATCAAGATCTGATTGCAGATGGCTGGAACTATTTCATCGTATGGGAGTGCGAACTCAAAGAAGATATCGCCGGACTTTGGGACAGACTCGCTGAGTTTCTGGAAAACTGAGCATCACGAGGAATTATGGCAGGCAGAAGACAATACAGGCCATATGGTATGCAGTAAGGAAATCTGAAATGGGATTCCGTTTCTGGAGAAGAATCAAAATCGCACCTGGAGTGACCCTGAACCTGAGCAAATCGGGTGGATCGCTCTCGTTCGGACCACGAGGTGCGAAGTTCACCGTTGGCTCCCGAGGCAAACGTGCGACGGTGGGTATTCCGGGAACGGGGCTATTTTACACCACAACCCTTCCAAGCGGGAGATCAGGCGGCCGGAGAAGCGCGTCCTACTCTGCTCAGGCCGCCCCAACCGTCCGCCCGGAAGACCGCCTGACCCTGGGCTTCTTCAAGCGGCTCATCACGCCGGACGACGAGGAGGCCTTGGTGGACGGTTGCCGGGAGCTGGTACTGGGCAACGAAGAGAAGGCCCTCGAACACCTCGAGAAGGCCGCTCACTTGGCCGACGGCGCGTACCTTGCCGGTTTCCTGGCCCTCAAGAAGGAGCGGCTGGAAGAAGCTGCGAGCTATCTGTCCACGGCCGCCGAAAAGCACCGCCGCTTGAGCCGTTACTTCTCCAAATACGGCATCTCCGCCACCATGAGCCTGCCCATCACAGACGAGATATCCGCGCATGTGGGCCCGGATCTTCGGGGTGTGTTGCTGGGCCTGGTAGAGGCCTACCAGCGTCAGGAGCGTTGGCAGGATGCGATTGCCTGCCTGGAAAAACTGCGGCGGCTCGAACCCGACGACGTGGTGGTGAAGTTGTCTCTTGCAGAGCTGCTGCTGGACGCTCATCCGGGCGTCAAGAACGTCTGTCAGAAGGTTGTACGGTTGGTTGAGGGCATTGAGAACGAGACGCCTATCCATGCAGCTTTGATGCTTTACAAAGCTAAAGCGCTTCGGCACCTCGGTCTGGCAACCGCGGCCCGGGACACATTAACAGCCGCCCTGCGCCGCAAGAAAGGCCGGTCCGATGATCTCCTCCGCGCCCTGCGTTACGAACGCGCTCTGGCCTACGAGGATTTGGGGCAGAAGTCTCGCGCCCGTGCCGAGTTCGAGAAGCTTTATGCTGAAGCCCCGGATTTCGAGGACGTGGCAGTTCGGTTGGGGCTTTGAACCGCGATATGGTTGAGGAGGATATCTGCAATGATCCAGGACCTGGAACGGGTCGAGTACCGCAAGGGACTGCTCGGAAAGGGAATGAAAGCGGACGGTCTGCCTATGAAAGTCTGGCGGGGGGCCAAGATTTCCGCAGACGTAAGGAAGGCGATCAACGAGGAGGATTTGCTCAATCTTAGCGGTGTTTATGGGGACAAGCATGCCGGTGTTCCTGTGGAATGCGACCACCTGAAACTGGCCCTGACCGACGACACGGTCGAGATCACGGTCTTTAACCGAGGGATCACGCTGTTCATGTCGGACGACGAACGGGTCCGACGCATCCACCGGGTCCTGTGCAAGCTGGATAGAAATTAATGGTACTAGGAAAGTCCAATGCAAAGAAAATCGCCTGGTGCGGACGGATCAAAGCCGTTCAGCCACGAATCCGTCCCATGCGGTCTTTCGACGAGCGACACCACAGCTACCAGGGTTACGTGCTTCGCGTTGACGGAACAATCGGGGACTCATCCGACCTGTCCGACCCGCACATCATCGCTGCGGAGGTCACCGAAGATATTGAATCGGCTCTGAAACAGATCCGGGATGCGCTTGGTGACCTAGAGGAACGGGCAAACATCGTGAAGGAGCCGGCGCTATGAGGATTCGGCAGGTGGAGATCGAAAGATTTCGGGGTATCAAGGAGCTGAAGTGGTGTGTTGATGGCGATATTGTGTGCCTCATTGGACCGGGTGACGCTACCAAGACGACGATCCTCGACGCCATAGAGCTTGCGTTGTCGCCACGGTGGAACATCCCTTTCGACGACACGGACTTCTATGATGCGGATACGTCCGAGCCTATCGTCATCCGCGTCACCGTTGGCGACCTGCCTGAGGAATTCAAAAGCGATGCAAAGTACGGCCTCGAGGCCCGAGGCTGGAGCCCCAGCGGTGAGCTCCATGACGAACCCGAGCAAGAAGACGAAATGGTTCTGACCATCCAGCTTCGCGTCGAACCCTCGCTGGAGCAGTCGTGGGCCGTCGTCAATGACCGAAACCCAGAGGGGAAACACATCACGGCCAAGGACAGGGAGAAGCTTGGATGTGCCCGGCTGGGAGACTACTTAGACAGGCACTTCTCTTGGAGTCGAGGGTCAATCCTTTCCCGACTCACTGGCGAGGCGGACAGCCTTTCCGGTATCCTCGCCGAGGCGGGTCGAGCCGCACGGAGTGCTCTTGCTGATGTTCCGCACGAGAAGCTTTCCAGTCTTCGACAGGCGGCATTACGGGCGAGACAAGCCGGCAAGGAGATGGGAGTTGCTCCAACGGCTGAGTACAAGCCACATCTGGACGTCCAGGCCGTGTCTGTCGGACTTGGTGGGGTCTCTCTCCATGACGGCGAGGTTCCCCTGCGACGTGCGGGCCTTGGTACACGACGGCTTCTCGCTGTCGCAATGCAACGTGAGGTTGCCAAGGCTGGCGGGCCTACCTTGATTGATGAGGTGGAGCATGGACTGGAGCCGCACCGCATTCGACGTCTAATTCGGGTGCTTAGCGCTAACGACGGCGCACTAGGTCGGCGGCACGTGCTAATGACGACACACTCGCCTGTCGTCCTCGGCGAGCTCAATGCCCAAGACATCCGAATTGTCCGGCACGAGCATGGGGTCACGAAGGTCTATTCCGTCCCGGAGGACTTGCAACCAATCGTTCGGAAAGCGAGCGAGGCATTCCTTGCCCGTAAAGTTATCGTCTGTGAGGGAAAAACAGAACTTGGGTTTTGCCGGGGGCTCGATGCGTGGTGGTCCAGGGATGGCAGACCATCCTTTGCCTTGGCAGGGATTGCGCTTGCGGATGGGGGAGGGTCAGAAGCCACCCGCGTCACAAAGGCGCTGGCCGACCTTTCTTATGATGTCTTGTTTCTTGGTGACTCGGACCAACCCATTGACCCAGATCAAAATGCTCTTGAGCAGGCAGGTGTGAAGGTCCTCCTCTGGGATGGGGATACAGCAATTGAACAACGAATCGGGTTGGATTTGCCTTGGGACGGTGTTGTCGACGTCGTGAACTTGGCGATGAACGTTTGGGGCGAGGACAGTGTACGGGACGCCATAGCTACCAGGTTGGAAGCTCACTCTGAGAGAAAGTTGACCAACAACCCATCAGACTGGCTCGGTTTAGGCCCAAACGATGACGACTTCCGAAAGGCCATCGGCGATGCGGCAAAAAAGAAAGGTTGGTTCAAGCGCGTTGATCTTGCCGAGGACTTGTCAGAGATAGTCATCAAATATTACGTCAATATCAAGGAGACAGACCTCGGGCAGAAGATAGCTGCTCTTCAAAAGTGGGCGCACAGCGATGAATGAGGCTGAGACCCTGGCAAGAAGTCGTCTTGGCTCGATGATCGCCGCTGCAGGATGCGGCAAGACCTACCTGATCGGGATGGCCGTCGCGAAGTACGGGAACGGACGGGAGCTTGTGCTTACCCATACCCACGCGGGAGTGGATGCGCTCCGCCGCCGGCTTGCCACGTTCGGGGTTCCAGCAAAGGCTTACCACGTGGATACGATAGCCGGATGGGCACTCCGACTGGCAGTATCCTTCCCACGGACATCTGCGTTGCCGACGCCCAAGCCTCGAACTATCGACGAATATGACGCAGTCTACGTCGCAGCCACTCGCTTGCTCCACCTTCGTCCAATTCAGGATATCCTACGGGCATCCTACACCGGTGTATACGTGGACGAGTATCAAGACTGCACCATAGAGCAGCATGAACTCGTGCTGGCTCTTGCCGATATTCTGCCCTGCAGGATAGTCGGCGATCCACTCCAGGCGATCTTCGACTTCGGCAATAACAAGCCAATCGACTGGAATACACACGTGGTTCCGCACTTCGAACCTGTTCCCGAACCAACCGTTCCCTGGCGATGGCGGAACTCGAATCCTGAGCTTGGGGAGTGGCTCCAAGAGGTCAGAGAGAGACTCTCGAACGGCTGCGATCTAGATCTTCGCGGTGCGCCCGTTCAATGGATCGAGGCTCGCTCGATGGAAACTAGCCAGGGGAAACAACTGGCGGCCTGCTTCGACGCAGCTCGGAGCGATGGTAAGAGGGTCATCGCTATCCTGCAGTGGCGTAATCAATGCCATGAACTGGCCAGCCGCCTTAGGGGTATTTACTCCTGCGTCGAGGCCATTGATGAGAAGGACCTTTACGAAGCTGCCAAACAGTTTGATAACGCAATCGGGCCGGCGAGGGCCATCGCAGTTCTCGACTTCGCCAAGAAGTGCATGACCAAGGTTTCGACAGAGCTTAGGAGTACGTGGAACGCATTCAGTGAGGGAAGGCCCCCAAAGGGACGCAAACATCGCGAACAAATCGGAGCTCTGATCGCCGTTGCTCAGGAACCGGATTATCGGCCTGTGGCAGTGGCGCTTGAATCCTTCAGACTGATTCCGGGCGCTAAAGTGTATCGCAGGGAGCTGCTGCGGGAGATGATGAAGTCTATTCTTGCTGTGGCGACGGCAGAAGCAGCGAACCTGGAGGAGGCGGCCTGGATTATCCGGAACCGGACACGACAGATTGGCCGTCGACTACCACGGTGTGCGGTTGGCACAACTCTCTTGGTCAAAGGCCTAGAGTTCGATCATGCTGTACTCCTAGACGCCGATGCATATAACCGAAGGAACTTGTATGTTGCACTCACACGTGGGTCCACATCGCTCACCATTGTCTCAAGGTCGCGAATTATTCAACCGAAGGAAGATGGTTGAACAGAGCAACCGATTGCAAAATCAGCGATGTGGACGTGTTATGACAACACCGCGTTTGATATGGCAGTGGGAATCGAACCCACGTCCATTCTCTGTTTGGGGAAAATGTGGAGAAAAACATTTCCCGCGTAGGGACGCGGAGAACGGCACTTGGAAACTCTCAAGGCATTGTAAATAAAAGGCTTTTGATGCGTAGGCGCTGGGGAGACTGAGTTTTGGGAAGGCGGCGAGCCCTCCACCAGCCTTCGCTTCGAAACCTGTTGAGAAGAGAAGGCTGCCGCGTCGAAGTTGCACGACAACGAAGACGGGCTTTTTTATAATGCTATTGTTGTTTCGAAGCTCCGGCTCGGCACGCCTTACGAGCATGGGGACGATGAACTTTTATTATGTTTACATCTTGCAATCCGAATCCGACCCCGAACATTTTTACACGGGTTTCACCGAAGACCTCGATTCTCGCCTGAAATCACATAATTCCGGTCAGGTTACATCTACGACGAAATACAAGCCGTGGCACATTAAAACAGCCATAGCGTTCACCGATCGGGAGAGAGCATTGGACTTCGAAACTTATCTAAAAAGTCCATCAGGCCGGGCTTTTGCAAAGAAACGACTTTGATCTCCGGGATTCTCCACCCGCCTGAGGGGCGAAGCCCCGTAATAAGAGCCACTTAGTGGCCTCCCTCTTTTCCCGCCTTTCATTCTCTGTTTGCCCCCAGATTCTCTGGCCTCGAAGGACGAAGTCTCAAAGCTCGTCCGGTTGGGCAATCCCTTTTATATCAAGGACCTAAGCCGACCGGCCGTTTTCGCAAGTTTGGAAACACGGCCTGTGGTGCGAAAAAGCACCCGAATTTTCGAACCAAAAGTCCGTCGCAGGGTTTGAGAAATGGGATTAATGCGCGGATTTCCCGGCGGGGAGTCTCGACACTCGATTTGGAATTTGGTTTTGACAACGCTGCAGCTAAAAGGCTGGTAAAGGAGCGCAGAGGGTTTGCCAGTCCTCTTTCAGCCGCTTGTTAGGCATTTTCATCATCTAAAACAATTACTTCTTCATCTCTTGAGCGATTTGGATTGTTGTAATGAAAACAATAAACAATTGGTATTCCGGTGTCTCCCAATATCTTGGACAGCAATTTAGTCAATTCCAAGCCTTTTTTATCAAGTTCATACCAAGGAAAATTCGGATTAGTATCAGGCTCCCCGCTATCTATCCAACACGCCAACCCATACAGCTGATCTTCAATTTCACGTATTTCTTCGATTCTTGGATGATTCTCAAAATAATTAGTCAGCTCAAAAGCACAGTAGTTTTCGTCACAGGCATAGCATGGCCCATAGTCCGGCATTATCCGTATGATTTTCGGTAACTTTCCATCCATTTTCGTTGCCTAAATAGTTATTCTACAAGAAATCTCCGTTTGCCGGGTACGCCCCCCCAAAAATACATTTTACACTCAGCTCCGCTCGTAATCAACATATTCGGTTAAGATGTTTTAACCACCCAAACCTTAATCGAGAGTAGGAGGAGATGACTGCCAAAAAGAAGATAGCACAGACGAGGCTCTCAATGCTACAGCTTGCAGAAAAGCGCCGTAACGTCTACGAGGCCTGCCGCCGGCGGGTACCCCTTGGCGCCGATATGGCGGCATATCTCGTCCAGGGTCTCCCGCTGCAGCAGGGTAATCTCGTCTGTTTTGCCTTAAGCCCATGGCTACCACATTTACCAAAAACGAAAGACCCACCGGGCCAGATAAACCAGAGTCCCCTCGAGTCAGGGCTTCCTCGGCCCCGCGGCGCCGAACCTTTCTCCTTGACTAAGAAATCGCCTTACGTTATGCTGGACTACCGCGCGCCGGCAAGTTCCGCTCAAGGAAACTCTTTTTCACCGAGGAAGCCTTTTTTGCAGGAGTGTCCCCTCGAATTCCCTCCAATCAAGTACGCCGCGGCGGCTCTCCCTGCGCGCAGAGGCGGGGCGGCGGGGGCGGCGAAGGGTTTCGGGGGAGAGAGGGCTACTGCGGGTGTGAAGGCCCTTGCGCCTGGCCCTTCCCGGCTTTCGAGGGGCGGCGCCTCGGGGAAGGCGATGAAGATAGGAGAGATCGAGGTGGGCGGCGGCAGGACCGCCGTCGTCGGGGTGATAATCGACGGCCTTCGGGCGGCGACCCTGAGAAAGGCCGCGGCCCACGGCGCAGACATCCTCGAGCTGAGGATCGACACCTTCGAGGGGGCCGACCCCGAAAAGCTGTCGAGAGGGCTGAGGCGCATCCGCTCCGGAGGCCGGAGCCCCGCGGCGTCGATGCCGCTTCTGGCCACCGTGCGGAGCGCAAGGGAGGGTTCGCCTGCGCGCCTTTGCGACGCACTGAGGCTCGAGCTCTTCGAGGCGGCGGCCCCCTGGGTCGACGCCGTTGACATAGAGATATCGTCGAGCGCCATAGCCGCGCAGGTGGCGGCCCTGGCAAGGCGGCGCAGACTCAGGCTCATAGCCTCGTTTCACGACTTCAGGGGCACTCCGGGCGCTGCGAGACTGGCGTCCGTCGTCGACGAGGGCAAGGCCCTGGGAGCCCATATGGTGAAGATCGCCGCCAGGGCCGACCGGCCGGCGCAACTGCGCCGCCTTGCGGCGCTCCTCCTGGACCGCAACGACCTGGCGGTCGTGGCCATGGGAGGTTTCGCCGCCGCTTCACGGGTCTTTTTCCCCATGCTCGGCTCGCTCCTCACCTACGGCGCCGTGACCGAGGCCACGGCGCCGGGACAGATGCCCCTGCGAGAGCTGCGAAAGGCGCTTGAACGCTTCAGCCCCGCCCGCCTCCAGGGAGGCCGCGCCGGGGTCCTTCCTGTAAACGGCTCATGAACCCGCGGTCGCTGTGACGGCTGAAAGAGGAGCGGGGCCCGGTCGAGACCGGAAGTCGTCGAAGGGGCCGGGGAAGAAGCGGCTGCGCGGCCCTTGCGCAGAAAGTCCCCCGGACAAATAAAAAGGGAGGTTTTGGAGAGATGACGCTAAAGGTCGGCATAAACGGTTTCGGGCGCATAGGCAGGAACACCTTCAGGGCCTGTCTCGGTGACGAGAAGATAGAGTTCGTCGCCATAAACGACTTGACCGATGCGGCCACGCTGGCCCACCTCCTGAAGTACGACTCCCTGTACGGGGCGTTCCCGGCCGACGTCGGCGCGGGCCGGGACTCCATAACCGTCGACGGCCGCGAGATAAGGATCACCTGCGAACGCGACCCGGCCGCCCTGCCCTGGAGGGAGCTCGGCGTCGACGTGGTCCTGGAGTGCACGGGCCGCTTCACGGCGAGAGAGAAGGCCGCCGGGCACCTCGAGGCCGGCGCCAGGAAGGTCGTCATCTCGGCGCCCGCCAAGAACGAGGACATCACCCTCTGCATGGGCGTAAACCACGACAGCTACGACCCCGCCTCCCACCACGTCATCTCCAACGCCTCGTGCACGACCAACTGCCTTGCTCCACTCGCCAAGGTCCTCCACCGCAGCTTCGGCATAGCCCGCGGCCTCATGACCACCGTCCACGCCTACACCAACGACCAGCACATCCTCGACCTGCCTCACAAGGACCTGAGGCGGGCCCGCGCCGCCGCCCTCTCCATGATACCGACCACGACCGGCGCGGCAAGGGCCGTGTCGCTGGTGCTGCCCGAGCTCAAGGGCAGGCTCGACGGCATGGCCGTGCGCGTACCCGTGCCCACGGTGTCGATAGTGGACCTCGTCGCCGAGCTCGAGCGCGACGTGACGGCCGACGATGTGAACGCCGCCGTCAGGGAGGCGGCCGAGGGGGAGCTCAGCGGCATCCTCCAGTACTGCGAGGACCCCTGCGTCTCCGTGGACTTCAAGGGCAATCCCCACTCGTCCATCTTCGACGCCGGGCTCACCAAGGTCTTGGGGCCGCGCATGGTCAAGGTCCTTTCGTGGTACGACAACGAATGGGGCTTTTCCTGCAGGCTGCGCGACCTTCTCCACCTCATCGCCTCAAAGGGCCTGTGAGGACCGTCCCTTTCCAGCCAGGAGCGACCCACATGATGATGAAGGACCTCGCCTACATAGACGAGATAGACATAAAGAACAAACGGGTGCTCATCCGGGTGGACTTCAACGTGCCGCTCGACGAGCGGGGCAACATAACCGACGACACGCGCATACGGAGCGTGCTCCCCACCATAAACTACGCACTCGACGAGAACGCAATGGTCGTGCTCGCCTCCCACCTCGGAAGGCCCAAGGGCAGGGTGGTCGAGTCCATGAGCCTTCGCCCCGTGGCCAGGCGTCTGGCCAGGCTCCTCGAAAAGGAAGTGAGGCTCGCGCCCGACTGCGTGGGCGAGGAGACCCGCGCCATGATCGACGCCATGGCCCCGGGCGAGGTGGTGCTCCTGGAAAACCTGCGCTTCCATCCCGAGGAGGAGCGAAACGACGAGGACTTCGGCCGCAGGCTCGGCGAACCGGTGGAGGTGTACATAAACGACGCCTTCGCAACGGCCCACAGGGCCCATGCGTCGAACGTGGCCGTAACCCACTACGTGAAGGCCTGCGGCGCCGGGCTCCTCATGAAAAAGGAGCTCGCCTACTTCGCCAGGGCCCTGGAAGACCCCATCCGGCCGCTGGTGGCCATCATAGGAGGCAAGAAGGTCTCCGACAAGATCGGCGTACTCACGAGCCTGTGCGACAGGGTCGACAAGCTCATAATAGGCGGCGGCATGGCGCTGACCTTCCTGAAGGCCATAAAGTACAACATAGGCCGCTCCTTCTGCGAGGACTCGGTGCTCGACGAGGCGCGCGAGGTCTTGAGGAAGGCCAGGGACAGGGGCATCAAGCTCTACCTCCCTGTCGACTTCGTCGTGGCCGACCGCTTCGCGCCCGACGCCGAGACCAAGGTCGTGACCTCCCAGGAGATACCGCCCGAGTGGATGGCCCTGGACATAGGTCCGGCTACGGTCACCCTCTTTTCCGAGGCCGTTCAGAACGCAAAGACCATCATCTGGAACGGCCCCATGGGTGTCTTCGAGATGGACGCCTTCAGCCGCGGAACCTTCGCCCTCGTCTCCAGTGTGGCCAACGCCTACGCCCTCACCATAGTGGGCGGCGGAGACACGGACGTGGCAGTGCACCGCGCCGGCGAGTACGCCAAGATAAGCTATATCTCCACCGGCGGAGGCGCCTTCCTGGAGATACTCGAGGGCAAGGTGCTGCCCGCCATCGCCGCCCTCCTTGAGGCCCGCCGGGCCGCGCTCTGAAGGGCGGGGCCGGCGGGACGGACCGAGTATAGTCGCCACGGAGGACCTGACATGGCAAAACCTCTCATCGCCGGCAACTGGAAGATGCACTGCACGGTCAGCGAGGGCGTGGAGCTCGTCATGAAGCTGCGCGAGCTCGTAAAGGGCGTGGACGAGGTGGAGGTCGTCATAGCCCCGCCCTTCACGGCCCTCTACCACCTAAACTTCCTCACGGCCGACAGCCCCATAAGGCTCGCCGCCCAGGACCTCTTCTGGGAGGAGAGCGGCCCATACACCGGCGAGGTATCGCCCGCCATGGTGCGCGACGTGGGATGCGACTACGTCATAGTCGGCCACAGCGAGCGGCGCGCCCTCTTCGGCGAGACCGACGACACGGTCAACAGAAAGGTCCACGCGGCGCTCAAGGCGGGGCTGCGCCCCATAGTCTGCGTCGGCGAAACGCTCGACGAGAGGAAGGAGGGGAAGACCCTGGCCAGGGTGCGCCGCCAGGTGGAACGCGCGTTATCGGGTGTGGGACCGGCCGTGCTCAAGGAGGTGGTCATCGCCTACGAACCCGTCTGGGCCATAGGCACGGGACTTACGGCGACGCCCGGGCAGGCCGAGGAGGTCCACCAGTCACTGCGCGAGCTCCTCTTCGAGCTCTACGACGCCGACAAGGTGAAGCCGGCGCGCATCATATACGGCGGCAGCGTGAAGGCGGCGAACATCGACAGCCTCATGGCCTGCCCGAACATAGACGGCGCCCTCGTCGGCGGCGCAAGCCTCAAGGCCGACGAGTTCGCAAGGATCGTCCGCTTCGAGTGATCCCGGAGGGAAGCCTTTTGTAAAAGGGTCATGGACCCACGGTTCCCTCAGGGTAATTAATCGGAGTTCCCCTATGGAAACTCTGATTAATTACCCTGAGGGAACCTTTTTGTAAAAAGGTTCCCTCAGACTCCCTCCAAAAACTTTAAACGCCCTGCGGATCACCCCGATTTTGCAAGCAAAATCGGGGTGATCCGCAGGGAATTAAAAGTCTTTGAAGGGGGGCTGGGGGAAACTTTCTACAGAAAGTTTCCCCCAGTGTAATAAATCAGAGCTTCCCTATATATTCGCGGCGGCTCCCGGGGGCTCGACCCGCATAGGCGTAAAAGAATCCCGCCTGGCGCGGGCCGAGCCCCCGGGAGCCGCCGGCCGAGGGGCGAAAGATTCTCAAGGAAGCCCCAGTAGCGGCGCCACCGGAAGAGTTTTCCCTTGACCACGACGGCTCTTTTGGTTTAACCTGAAAGGCGCCATCACAACAACATACGATGAGAGCCGGCTACTCTTGTCCGGTGTCTTGCGCAGTCGAGGATAGTCATGTTAACAGTGGTAACGGTCATACACGTATTGGTATGCGTCTTTCTCATCATATCGATCCTCTTCCAGGTGGGAAAGGGCGCGAGCATAGGGTCGACCTTCGGCGGGGCGTCGAGCCAGACGCTCTTCGGCAGCGCCGGACCGGCCACCTTCCTGAGCAAGGTGACGGCCGCCAGCGCCGTCATATTCATGGTCACGTCCCTCTACATCACCTACTCCAAGAGCAGACACGACAGCGGTTCCGTAATGGCCGACGTGCCGGTGGTCAAGGAGGTCCCCGTCGAAAAGGCCCCGGAGCAGGAGCAGCCGGCACAGTGATCCCTCTCGGGGGATGGGCTAAGAGGGCCGGCACGGCGGACGGACGGCGCAGTCGGGTCCCGGGAAGGAGGCCCTGACTTATTATCCTTGAGGAACCTTTTTGCAGGGGACACAAACCCGGCGGCTGCCCCTGGGCGGCCAAGCCGAGTCTTCTTAGTCCTTGACTTTCACAGCCGAAAGATGTTAGATTAACAGTCCATGCCGAAGTGGTGGAATTGGTAGACACGCCATCTTGAGGGGGTGGTGGGGCGACCCGTGGGGGTTCGAATCCCCCCTTCGGCACCATTCTGTTTGTTCTTTCAACGTTCGACCTCAACGTCGTTTCCACCGGTTAGACTTTCGCCCTTTCCCCCTGCCATCGCCGCCATGGAACCGTCGCCCCCTGCGGGGCCGCAGGTCTGGAGGTCTTCGACCTCGACCGTCCGCTTCCAGGCATGGGGCGTCCCTCTTCTCCGACGCCCGGGAGACGGAACCGCAACGAGGAGAGATGTATGGAACAATGGAGAGAGGAACTCCGTAACAGCGTCAACACGCTCGAGAGGCTGAGGGAATATATAGACGTCACGCCCGAGGAGGAGGAGGCCGTAACCACTCTGGGCACCCGCTGGGGCACGACACCGTACTTCGCCTCGCTCATGGACCGCAATGACCCGGCCTGCCCCGTCCGCCGCCAGGTCGTACCGTCGCTCAAGGAGCGCGAGAACCGCTACGGCATGGACAACTTCCTCGTCTGGAAGGAGAACCGCGACAACGGCGAGGACCGTCCCGACAGCATCGCACGCCAGTACACCGACCGCATAGCCTTCACCATAACCGACACGTGCGCCATATACTGCCGCCACTGCTTCCGCAAGGAGGTGGTCATCGACAAGGAGCTCGAGCTTCGCTTCGACGTCGACGAGGGTCTGCGGTGGATAAGGGAGCACAGGGAGATAAGGGACGTGCTCGTCACCGGCGGCGACCCCTTCATCCTGAGCGACGACAGGATCGGCTACATCGTCGCCAGGCTGCGCGAAATAGGACACCTTGAGATGATAAGGTTCGGCACCAGGACCCCCATCGTCCTGCCGAGCCGCATAACCCCGGGCCTCAAGCGCGTGCTGGGCGGCTTCCACAAGGTGCCCATCTGGCTCAACACCCAGTGCAACCACCCCAAGGAGATAACCGAGCAGACGGCCCGCGCCGTCTACGAGCTCGCCACCTGCGGCATAAACGTGGGCAACCAGGCCGTGCTCATGAAGGGCATAAACGACGACGTAGCGACCTTCAGGAAGCTGCACGAAAAGCTTCTGAGCGTGCGCATCAGGCCCTACTACCTCTTCTACTGCCAGGCCGCCCCCGGCATCGACCACTTCCGCACGCCCGTGGAAAAGGGCGCCGAGCTCATCCGCGACGCCCTCAGGGGCCACACCACCGGCCTTGCACAGCCCCTTTACGTCAACTCCACCAACATCGGCAAGATACCGCTCATGCCCGACTACTACATGGTGGGCAAGAACGAAAAGGAGTACACGCTGCGAAACTTCAGGGGAGAGCACACCACGTTGCCCAACATACCGGCCGACTGATCCCCATCTCTCCCCGAGAGATCGGAGAGGACGGCGGGCCCTCCGTCGGCCGCGCACTCCGTCCCTGCGGGGAGAGCCGCGGCTCCTACCCCCTTGCAAGGAGGTCCCAGAGCGGACCTCTGCGGCCGAGGCGGCGCAGCATCGCCACCGTCTCCGCGCCGGTCCTTATGTGAAGGCCGGGCACTATCCAGTTGGGGCGGCTCAGGGCGTACTCTCTCACCATCTCGACGAGCCGGCGCGCCGGAAGGTGCGGCGAGAAGTAGAAGACGGGTTCGAGAAGCGGCTCTCCCCTCCCGATCACCCCCTCCTCCAGCGCCCTCCCGGCAAGCCCCGTGCCCGGATAGACCCTCACCCCCAGCATGGCTATGACCGCTCTCGGTCTTATGCGCTCCATGAAGGAAAAGGTCCCGGCAAGGGTCTGCTCCGTCTCCCCCGGCCCTCCCAGTATCAGGTAGTGGGCCGCCTCGAGGCCGGCGCGGTCGCAGAGGTGCTGGGCCCTGGCCACGTCATCGGCGGTAAAGCCCTTGTCCAGGGCCGCGAGTGTAGAGTCGCCGCCGCCGTCGGTGCCGAACTCGACGGCCATGCAGCCCGCGCGCTTCATCACGTCGAGGAGAGCGGCGCTCATGGTCCTCGGCGTGGCGAAACAGGTCCACCGCACCCGTATATTGCGCCTTATCATCTCCTCGCAGATGAGGTGGGCGTGCTCCTCGGGAGAGTTGAATATGTCGTCCACGAAGAAGATGTAGTCCACGCCGTGACGGCCCGCGAGGGCCTCGATCTCTTCGGCCACCTCGGCGGGCTCGCGCAGACGCAGCCGCCTCCCCTCTATCATGGGGTAAGTGCAGTAGGTGCAGGAAAAGGGGCAGCCGCGCTTGGTCTGCACGCTGCCCATGCCTCCCTCCTCGAGGTAGCGGCCGTTGTCGAGAAGGGAGCGGGCCGGCGCAAGGCGGCCGAAGTCCTCGTCGAAACGGGCGGTCCCTTTCGCCCCGCCGCCCGGCCTGAGCAGATTGGGCACGCCGTCCACATCGCCCCCTCCCTCGAGCGCCTCGACGAGCCTGACAAGGGAGCCCTCTCCCTCGCCCCGTATGCCGTAGTCTGCGCCCGTGTAGGCGAGCACCTCGCGGGGAAAGATGGAGAAGCCCGGCCCCCCGACCACCACGGGGGCGTCGGAGACCTCCTTGAGCCTCGCCACGACCTCTCTTGCGGCCGGCAGGTAGAAGACGCTTGCGGGATAGGTGAGGTTGTCGACGTTGCGGATGGAGAGCCCTATGAGGTCGGCTCCGAAGGAGCGGGCGGCGGCCGCGGCCGCGGCCGGCCCGTCGTCCTCGAAGCAGAGGTCGAGCACGCGCACGCGGTGGCCGGCCTCGATGAGAGAGGCGGCCACGTAGGCGATCCCCAGCGGCGCCACCGGGTAGGGAGAGCGCTCGCGGTTGGCCGATATCAGCAGTACTTGCATGACGGGGCGTCTTCCAGCGGGCTCGTCCCGTCACCGTCGCCGCGGCCGGCCCGCTCCTCCCCGAGCCAGCACTTGGGGTCGGAGGCGAGGTAGTTGCCCGTCATCTGGTAGGCGTTGCCGCGACAGCCGTAGCAGTCGGGACTCAGCTCGCAGGTGCCGCAGGGGCCCTCGATCTTGCTGTGGATGTTGCGCAGGTCCTGGATCACGCGGCTCGTGCGCAGTATCTCGGCAAGGGGCTGGCTCCGCACGTTGCCCACGAATATGTCGATGCCCGTGCATGGCTGGACATAGCCCTGGGAGTTGACGAGCGTGGAGTAGAGATGGCGCCTGCAGGTGAAGGAGGCTATGGTGGGGTGGGGGTTCCAGTCTATGGAGAACTCCTCGTTGTCTATGCGCCGCAGCCTCTCGAAGACGCGCTTTATCTCGCCGTTGTCCACGAGGAGTTCGCCGTGCTCGCGGGCCCGGCCCTGGAGGGTGAGTATCTCGAAATAGGGGACGACCCCCCTGCGCCGCGCCCAGCGCCACATCTCGGGCACCTCATCGATGTTCTGCCTCACTATCACCGTCTGGATTCCCATCTGCCGGGACGGGGCCGGATAGCCGGCGGCGAAGAGATTCTCGATGGCGCCGCGGATCCTGTCGTAGGCCCCTTCCACGCCCGCCAGGCTGTCCTGGATGCGTGGCGAGAAGCTGTTGTGCTTCACCACGACCGTGACGCCCCGGCCGGCCAGAAAGCGCGCGAGCTCGGCGGTGAGCAGGAGTCCGTTGGTGAAGAGCGACTGGTCAAGCCCCCTGGAGCGTATGTAGTCGATCACCTCCGGCAGCCGCCCGTAGAGCAGGGGCTCGCCGCCGCCGAGAAGTATGATCTTCTTTGCGCCGAGACGGGCCGCCTGGTCTATGACCGAGCAGACCTCGTCGAAGTCGAGCTCGTCCTTGAGGGGCTCACCAGCCGACGAATAACAGTACAGGCACCGCAGATTGCACCTCTTGCTGAACTCGAGCTCCAGCGAAAGGAGTCCTCCCCGCCTCAGCGTCTCTTCGATCTCGTCGTCCGTAAAGTCGAGTCCGTGGATGACCTCGTAGTTAAAGGACATGTTTAAGGAGTACCCCCTTCCGGTCTTTTTTTCTCCCGCTTGTCCACGAAGGTAGCCTTCTTGCGCCGTCCGTCGAGGCAGAGAAGGGCCTCGACTTCCGGGGGGCTCATGATCACGATATCGGGCGTTACGCGCAGCACGGCCCTCAGCGTCGAGCGGAGCTCGTCGGCGAAGGCGTAGTCCTTTCGCTCGGAGCCGACCCTCACGAGCACGCGGTCCGAGCCGTCGGCGGCGCTTCGCGCCTCTATCTGGAAGTTGACCACCCCGCTTACGCGAAGCAGCGCGTTCTCGAGGGCCGGAGGATAGACGGTCGTGCCCTTGACCTTGAGCTTCTGTCCGCGCCTCCCTATCACGGGCCCTATGCGCAGCGCGCGGTTGCCGCAGGGACAGTGACCTTCGACGATGAAGCTCATGTCGCCGGTCCTGTACCTGACAAGCGGCATGCCCTCCACGCCGAGAGTGGTGAGCACGAGCTCGCCCGGCTCGCCCGGGCCGAGAACGCGCCCCTCGTCGTCGACGACCTCGACGTGAACGAAGTCGGGATGGGCGTGGAAGCCCCTGTGTTCGGCGCACTCCGTGAAGGCCGTCTGGGCCTCGGTGATGCCGTAGGTGGAGAAGGTCTCGCACCCCCATGCCTCCTCGACGAGCACGCCGAGGCGGTTGGAGCCGAAGTCCTCGTTCCTCACCGTCTCGCCTATGAGAAGGGCCTTGGGCACGAGCCCTTCGACGGCGATGCCGAGGCGGCGCGCCTCCGAGGCCATGTGTACGAGGAAGCTCGGCACGGCCACGACGGCGGCGGGCCGCAGGGATCGGAGGAGCTCGAGGTGGCGAAGCGGGGACTTGGGCCCGCAGCGCACGGCGGCGGCGCCGAGGCGGGCAAGGCCGCTGTGGTAGGCGAGCCCCGCGATGAAGAGGCTGTCCATGGTGACGGCCAGGTGGACCACATCGCCCTCGCCGAGCCCCATGCGCTCGAAGGAGCGCCTCTCGTTCTCGGCGAGCCTTTCGATGTCGGCCGCCGTCATGGCGAAGAAGAGAGGCTCCCCCGTCGTGCCGGTGGTGGAGACGATCTCCCTTACGGCCCGGCGCCCGGCGGCGAGGAAGTCCCAATTGGACCTCTCTATGTCCCCCCGTGTCGTGAGAGGGAGGCCTGGCAGGTCTTCGACCCCCCTGAAGGCGGCGGCGTCGATGCCGAGCCTTGCGAACCTCTCCCTGTAGAATGGAGAGGCCGCGGCTGCGTACCTGACCGCGGCCCTGAGCAGCTCGTTGTGGTCCCCCGGCGGCGAAACCCCGCCCCCGCTCTCTTCACTCACCCTCGGTCTCTCCGCTTGCAGGTTCTCCGGCCGCGCCGTCCGGCCCCGGGAAGAGGCCGCTTCGCCGCCCGTCGATCTCCACGGTCACGCCGCGCCCGCTGTCGTCGCAAAACTCCATCAAGGCGCGGCCCCCTCCGCAGGCATCGAGGAAAGCCGCGAACGTCTCGCCCATGGCGCGGCAGAGCCTGCGGCCCTCCCCTCTTCTCTCCGCACCGCTCTCAAAGGCCCCTCTCAGACAGAGGGGGGCGCTGCGGGCCGACAGGAGCAGTGTAAGGGCGCTCCCCTCGGCGACAGCCGCGCAGAGCACCCTGGCGGCGCGTCCCGTCTCAACGAGCATTCGGCCGTGAACCAGGGCCTTGAGAAACGACAGCGGGCCGCTCGTCACGGTAAGGCTCTCGCCGCGCAGGCCGTGGACGATTGACAGGCGCGCCGCCAGGGCGTTGGGGCTCGTATAGGGGAAGACAAGAGGGCTTGCGCCGAGGGGCCCCTCCTCCACCACCGCCGCGAAGTAGTCGGCCTTCCAGCCGTCCACGACCGTATCAACGGCGGCCACAAGGGCCGTGTCGTCGAGCCCGGCCCCCTCCCCCCCCTCGGCCCCCTGCAGACCGGCGGCCTCGATGGTCCGGCCCGCGCAGGCAACGAGCAGCGCCTCCTCGTCGAAGAGGGTCCTCACCGGCAGGGCCTCGACGGCCGAAGGGTCGTCGAGGAAGGCGACCCCCTCGATGGCCGGGGCCGGCCCGCCGGAGCCTCCACCTCCATCCCCTGAGCCGCGAAGGTCCGTCAGGCTCACCGGCCGTGTTCCTCCACCTCGTCCTCTGAAGGGACGACTATCCAGGTCTTTTCGAGCGAAAACCTCATGGCGAGCTCGTTGGCGACCCTGCGGGCCTGCTCCCCGCTCGGAAAGAATCCGACCCGCACCCTGTAGAGCGTATCTCCGTCGTATAGGAGCTCCGTTATGTATGCGTTGAAGCCGGCGCGCTCGACGAGGGCGGCAAGGCCCTCCGCGTCGGCGCGCGTGCCGTAGGTGGCGAGGTTGACGGCCCAGGGCCGGGCCGCGGCCTCATCCTCTTCGTCGGCGGCCTCCTCGCCGCCATTTATGATGACGATGCGCCCCTTGCGAGCCTCCTGCTCCTGCGCCCCCGGACTCTCCCGGGGTCCGCCCTGCTCCTGCGCCGGGGCCTCGACCTCGACCTTCCTGCCGGTGATCGCCTCAACGGCCCCGGCGGCCTCGACCCTCACCCAGGGGTCGGGGTCGGCGAGCGCCGCCTCCAGGGCGTCCGCGGCCCTGCGGGCCTTGAGCGAACCCAGGGCCCTGGCGGCCTCGCGGCGCACGAAGGGCTCGGCGTCGTCCTTCAGGGCCTTCACAAGGGCATCGACGGCCGCCTCGCCGCCCACCACGCCGAGCCTGCGGGCGGCGTCGGCGCGCCTGTGCCACTGCTCCCCGGCGTCGAGAAGCGTCTTTACGTCACCGGACGCCTTGTAGCCGGGCTCATAGACCGGAGCGAGCCAGAAGGGCACGGAGCGGCGGCGCCTCTTTCCGTCCGTCCCGGCGGCGGGCTTTTCCGCGGGCTTCGCCGCCCTTGCCGTCGCCTTCTTTTCGGGAGGAGCGGCCCGCGGCCTCTTCTTCCCGGCCCCCGCGGCGGCCGTCCCGCCGACCTCCACGCCGAGCAGCGAGAGCGAGTTGCGGGCGGCTGCGGCCACGATCGCCACCTCCACCTCCTCGCCGTCCACCACGTCGGGCGCCGTCTCGTCGTCCTTGAGGGCGGCGCGCAGCGCATCGACGGCCCTCGCATCACCGATGCGGCCCAGCGACTCGGCGGCCTCGGCCCGCACATAGACGTTCTCGTCCGTTGAGAGCGCCTCGATAAGGGGCTCGACGGCCAGGGGGTCTCCTATGGCTCCCAGTGCGTAGGCCGCGTTCTGGCGTACCTTCCAGTGGTCGTCCACCTTGAGGGCCATGGCCAGCGGCTCCACCGCGGCCGGCCCGGCCCCGGCAAGCCTCTTGGCGGCCTCGGCCCTCTCGCCCCAGGAGCGCTCCATGTCCTCGAGCACGAGTACATCGTCCGCCAGCTTCTCGTCGACCGCCTGCGACGGCGACGGCGCAAAGGACGCAAGGCAGAGGAAAAAGAGCAGCGGCGCGGCCGGCGGGTATCGTCCAGAGGCCATAAGCCCTCCCCATCTATTCATCGAAAGAAACGGCGCCCGAGGCGCCGCCGCGCGGCGGCGAAGACCGCATCGCGGGGCCCCTTTCGATTTTAAGCCATATCACGTCATAAATCGAGTCTTTTTACGCCGCAAGCGCCGCCTCCCAGGGGCGCCTCCGCCCTCGGCATGGCTCACCGCCGGCCGCTGCCGGACCGTGCCGGCCTCACCGCGCGCCCCCGCCCGGTGCGGCCCGGGCAGGCTTCCACCACGTCACGCCGGGCGTTCGAGTATACAGAAGAGCGCCAGCGGCTCGTGGTCGAGCGTGCCCCTGAAGGACGACTCCCTGACGGAGAGCACCTCGAGGGAACCCTCGAAGATATCCCGTATCATCTCGGCCGTGAACCGGTACGGCCCGCCCTCGACGGTCGTCTCGGCGGTGCTGAAGGTCTTGAGAAATAGCAGGCCCCTGGGCCGCAAGAGGCGGCGCACGGTGCGCACGTACACCGGGCGGTCGTCGGGGGCGATGACGTGGAAGCATCCCCTGTCGAAGACCATGTCGAAAGGACCGCAGAGGGACGAACCGCAGATGTCGTCGACGGCGAAACGGACGTCCACGCCCTCGGCCCCGGCCAGCTCCGCCGCCTTGCGCACCGCGGCGGCCGATATGTCGGCGGCCGTCACGCGGAAACCCCTCTTTGCGAGGGCCACGGCCTGGGTGCCGGGTCCGGCGCCGAGATCGAGCACGTCGCCGCCTTCGATACCGAGCTCGTCGAGCGCCGCCGCCAGGTCGTGGTCGAGCTCGCGGTGGAACCACGGCATCCGCTCCACGGCCTCTTCTTCATAGTATGTATGCCAGTCGACGAAACGGCGCTTACTCACAGTGAGGGCTCCCGCTGCCCGGCAAGAGACTTTCGATCCCCTTCGGCTCCCCTGTCTTGCGGAGCAGGGAGCTTACTTACTTGGGACAGCTCTGATTTATTGCACTGAGGGAACCTTTTTGTAAAGGGTCACAGACCCACGTTTCCCCCAGGGTAATCGAAGGGGGCGTCTTGTCCGCGCCGGCTGCCTCGGCGGGCTGCACCGGGGGTTCGGGCCGCAAAGGCGTAAAACAATCCCGCCTGGCGCGGGCCGAACCCCCGGTGCAGCCGAATATCCGAATAACATACGATGGGGCGGGGGAAAACGTGGGCCTGTGGCCCTTCTCCAGAAAGTTCCCCATAGGGTAATCAAAGACCCTCACCCCAGGACCTTCTCCGGTGTAACGAGGTGGCGCGAGAGTCCGAGCAGCTCCGCTCCCATGCCCAGGGCCAGCCCCACGAGCTGGGCCACGTGGAAGACGGGCAGCCCCAGGCGCTGGCCCGCCTTCTTTTCGGCCATGTTCTGGTAGTTGTCGAGGTTTATGTGGCAGAAGGGACAGGGCGTGACCATGCAGTGGGCGCCCATGAGCTTTGCGTCCTGGAGGCGTCTTGCCGTCATGTCCAGGGCCATCTCCTCGGCCACCAGGTCGACCTGAAAGCCGCAACAGCGGGTTCTGCCCGAATACTCCACGGGCTCGGCGCCGACGCACCTTATGACCGACTCGAGGGAGGCCGGGTCCTGGGGGTCGTCGAAGCCGAGCGCTGAAGAGGGCCTCAGGCTGTGGCAGCCGTAAAAGGGGGCCACCCTGAGCCAATCAAGGGGCCTCACCACCTTCTCGCCGAGGGCATGGAGCCCGTAGTCCTCTATGAGCACCCAGTGGAGAAGCTTCACCTCCACGCCGCCCGAATAGCGCAGGCCCGTCTTTCCGAGCGTCGAGTTGACCCGTTCCAGGAGCGCCCGGTCCGAGCGCAACTCGGCCTCGGCCGTGCGCATGACCATGAGGCACGTCGAGCATATGGTCAGGATGTCGAGCTCCATCTCCTCGGCCTGGGCGAGGATCCTCGCATTCAGGGTGAGCGAGAGCTCGCGATCGTAGTCGGTGAGCAGTCCGGCGCCGCAGCAGTTGGCCCTGGGCATGTCGTAGAGGGTGATGCCGAGGGCCTTGGCCACCCGCCGCGTCGTCTCGTTGGCCTCCTTGGTTATCTCCTGCGAGGCGCATCCCGGATAATAAGCATACCTGAGCTTCGACACGCTCACTCCCCCCTCTTCTTCGCCTCCACGGCCTTGCATATGGCCCTCACCTCGTCTATGCCCTCTATGGCGGGGAAGATGATGGGGTGGGGCATCTTGCCGTGAAGCTCCATCTTGAGGCCGAAGGGTATCATGCCCAGCGAGCGCAGAAACCCGAGGGTCTTGAACGTCATGGCCGCCTCGTCGAGCCTGCCCACGCGCCTTACCGAGTCCACGAGGGCCTCGACGTGCCTCGCCCCCTCGTTCTCCGTTATGCCGTACTCCATGGCCCTGGCCCGAAGCTCCTCTATGGCCCGGAGCGGCGAGACCTCCTTGGGGCAGTACTCGGTGCAGTGGTAACAGCGCACGCAGTCCCACATGCCGTGCTCCTCGCTCAGGCGCTCAAGGCGCCGCTCGGCGTTGGCGTCGCGCACGTCTCCCACGAAACGCCATGCCTTGGCCAGCGCCGACGGTCCTATGTAGCGCTCGTCCACCTCGGTGGCGTTGCACGAGGCGTTGCAACTGCCGCACATGATGCACCGCTGCGAGGCGTCGATCCTCGCGGCCTCGTCCCTCGATATGCTCCAGCCGCCCTCGGGCGGCTCGCCCCCGGAGGTGAGGTAGGGGGAGACCTTCTCGATCTTCTTCCAGAAGGGGTCCATATCGACGACGAGGTCCTTTATGACCTTGAAGTTGCCCAACGGCTCGAGGATCACCTCCCCGCGCTTCCTGTACTCCGCGGCGAGCTGCGTGCGGCAGGCGAGCTTGGGAAAGCCGTTTATGTTCATGGCGCAGGAGCCGCATATGGCGCTGCGGCAGGAACGGCGGAACGAGAGGGTGGGGTCGTCCTCGTCGGCGATCTTCAGCAGCGCCTCCAGCACCGTCATCCCCTCGGCGACCTCGACCGTGTAGGCCTGGATATAGGTGTCGTACCGGTCGGCCGAGAGCGGGTCGCAACGGCGTATCTTTATCTTTATCTTCATCCTTCTCTCTTAGGGGTATAGGCGGCGGCCCACGGCAGGCTCGGCCCGCGCCAGGCGGGGTCTGTTTACGCCTTTGCGGCCCGAGCCTGCCGTGGGCCGCCGCCCGGGGCGTCAATTACCCTGGGGGAAACTTTCTGTAGAAGGGCCATAGGCCCACGTTCCCCCCAGACCCCCTTCAAAGACTTTTAATTCCCTGCGGTTCATCCCGATTTTGCAAGCAAAATCGGGATGAACCGCAGGGCGTTAAAAGTTTTTGGAGGGAGTCTGAGGGAACCGTGGGTCTGTGACCCTTTTACAAAAAGGTTCCCTCAGTGCAATAAATCGGAGTTTCCTTAATACGTCCTTTCCCTGGGTTTGAACCTCGTTATGGTCACGTCCCTGTACGACAGTTTGAAGGCGCCGTCCTCTTTCCTCACCAGCGTATGTTTGAGCCAGTTGTCGTCGTCCCGCCGGGGGTGGTCTGTGCGGAAGTGGGAGCCGCGGCTCTCGGTGCGGGCCAGCGCCCCCGTGAGTATGGCCTCGCAGACGTCGAGGATGTGGCCCAGCTCGAGCACCGCCGGGAGCTCCATGTTGAAGATATCGCCCCGGTCGGTCAATGCAACGCGCCCGTAGCGCTCCCTGAGCCCCTCTATCGCCGAGAGGGCCTCCCTCAGACGCCCCTCGTCGCGGAAGACGCCGCACATGGCCTCCATTACCCGCCCGGCCTCGTTCCTCACCGCAAAGGCCGGCTCTCCGTCGGCGCGGTTGAGGATGCGGGCTATGGGCTCTGCCGCCAGGGCGAGGGCGTCGGAGGGGAAGTCCTCGAGCCTGCTTTCCAGGGCGAAGTCCCCGGCGGCCCGGCCCGCCCGCCTGCCGAAGACCACGGCCTCGAGAAGCGAGTTGCCGCCCAGGCGGTTTGCGCCGTGTACGCTCACGCAGGCACACTCGCCGGCGGCGAAGAGTCCCCTCACCGACGTCCTGCCGTCCACGTCCACCCTGATGCCGCCCATGGAGTAGTGGGCCGTCGGCTTTATGGGCACGGGCTCGTAGACGGGGTCCACGCCCGCGAAGTTGACGGCTATCTCGCGGATCTGGGGGAGCCGCTCGTTTATCTTCGCCTCGCCGAGGTGACGCAGGTCGAGGAAGACGCAGCCGTCCACACCGCGGCCCTCGTCTATCTCGGTCTGCTCGGCGCGGCTCACCACGTCGCGGCTTGCGAGCTCCTTCTTCTCCGGCGCGTAGCGCTCCATGAAGCGCTCGCCCTCCGCGTTTATGAGGTAGCCGCCCTCGCCCCTCGCGCCCTCGGTCATGAGCATGCCCGTGCGCTTGAGTCCCGTGGGGTGGAACTGGACGAACTCCATGTCCATGAGCTCAAGCCCCGCGTCGAGGGCAAGCCCCATGCCGTCGCCCGTGCAGGTGAGTGCGTTCGTGGTGGTGGCGAAGGCGCGTCCGTAGCCGCCGGAAGCGATTATGACAGCCTTGGCCCGAAGCCTGTGGAGCGTGCCGGTGGCGAGGTTCATGGCTATGACGCCGCGCACAACGCCCTCGCGGACCACGATGTCCACGACGAACCACTCCTCGTAGATGAAGACGCCGTGCTTGATGACCTGTTCGTAGAGGAGATGGAGAAGGCCGTGGCCCGTGCGGTCGGCGAGGTAGCAGGTGCGCGGATAGCCGGCGCCGCCGAAGGGGCGCTGGGCTATGGCTCCGGCCTCGTCGCGGGAGAAGAGCGCGCCCATGCGGTCGAGCTCCAGTATCTCCGCCGGGGCCTCGCGGCAGAGGACCTCGACGGCGTCCTGGTCGGCCAGGTAGTCGCTGCCCTTGACGGTGTCGAACATGTGGTCTTCCCACGAGTCCGTCTCCTTCATGGCGGCGTTTATGCCTCCCTGGGCGGCGACCGAGTGGCTGCGCACCGGGTGGACCTTGGAGACGACGGCGACGTTTATACCGCGCCGGGCCGCCTCGACGGCGGCCCTCATCCCGGCAAGGCCGGCGCCTATTATGACGATGTCGTGGGTGACCACAGGTCGGCCTCGGGCAACAAAAAAGGCCCCGACGGCCCCCGGCGCAACGGCCGGGGACCGGCCGGGACCCGGTCGGTCTCTATGTGCATGGCAGCAACCATGACAGTCAACGACTTCTCCTGAAAGAGGGCGCCGCGCGGCTTCTCAACTCCGTCCCCCCGCCGCAGGCGCTAAAGCGCCGGCGCCGTTGCGACAGGTGCGGGATTCGAGCGGCGTGTCTGCGGTCTCGGCGCGCCGCCGGCGACGGAAGAGGTCAGGCCGAACCCGCGGCCAGCTCCCTGCCCTTTTCGAAGCCTATGTTTATGGCCTTCTTGTTAAGCTCCAGGAAGGGCTTGGGGACCCTGGCGAGCACGGCCCGCTCCATGGCGTCGGGCTTGACGATGCCGGTGAGCTCGGTTATGAGGCCCAGCGAGATGATGTTGGCCACGATGGTCTTGCCCAGCTCCGTGCGGGCCGTCTCGATGATGGGAAAGCTGTAGACCCTGAAGTCGCCGGCCGGGACGTCCTTCACCTCGTCGGAGTCGACAAGGAGTATGCCGCCGGGCTTTACGTCCTTGTAGTACTTGCTGCAGGCCTCCTGCGTCATGGCGAGCATGCAGTCTATCTGCGTGGCCTTGGGGTAGTCTATGGGCTCGTTGCTTATGATGACCTCGGCCTTGCTCGCCCCTCCGCGCGACTCGGGGCCGTAGGACTGGCTCTGGGCCGCGTTCTTTGTGTCGTAGATGGCGGCCGCCTCGGCCATGATGATACCGGCCAGTATCATGCCCTGGCCGCCCGAGCCGCTGAAGCGTATCTCGTATCTGTCCATTACCGCAGATCCTCCTGTATGTGAAGCTCTATTGCGTCACTGACCGCCGCCGCGCCGTCGTCCGCAGGTCGAGACATCGCCCTCCCTGCGCCCCCCTGCCCCCCGGCGCCGGCCTCCCCCTGCGCCACCATGCTCCACTGCACCGGCCTGCCCCCCCGGTGCCGGCCTGCCCCCCGGCGCCGGTCCCGCCCGCGCCACAGCGGCGCGCCATCCCCGCCGGAGCGGGCGTCACTTGCCCTGGGCCTTCTCCACGAGCTTTGCGTACTGGTCGCAGTACTCGGGCCGCTCCACCTGGTGGAGTATGCCGCGCAGCATCTTGCCCTCCACCTTCTCGGGCGGGAGCCTGTCGGCCTGCCTGGCCGAGACGGTGCCGTTCTTCTCGATGATCTCCATCATCTGGGAAGCGCTCTTGAACTTGTTCTGCCTGCCGAAGTAGACGGGGCAGGAGTCGATCACCTCGACCACGGCCGTGCCCTTGTGCTTGATGGCGGCGAGGATGATCTTCTCGAGTTCCTGGGTGTGATAGGCCGTTCCCCTGGCCACGAAGGTGGCTCCCGCGGCCTTGGCCATCTCGCAGCAGTCGAAGGGCGGCTCGATGGAGCCGTAGCGGCTCGTGTGGGAGATGGAGCCCTCGGGCGTGGTGGGCGAGAACTGGCCGCCCGTCATGCCGTATATGTTGTTGGTGTAGACGAGTATGACCATGTCGATGTTGCGGCGGCAGGTGTGGATGAAGTGGTTGCCGCCTATGGCCAGGGCGTCGCCGTCGCCGGTGGTGACGATGACCTTGAGCTCCGGTTTCGCAAGCTTCACGCCGGTGGCGAAGGCGAAGGCCCTGCCGTGGATGGCGTGGAGCGTATTGAAGTCCACGTAGCCCGGCGTGCGGCTCGAACAGCCGATGCCGGAGACCATGCATATCTCGTCCTTGGTGAGCCCGCTCTTGTCCACGGCCCGCAGGAGCGACTTGAGCACTATGCCGTGCCCGCAGCCGGGACACCAGATATGGGGCAGCTTGTTGGGCCTCAAGTACTTGCTGTAGTCGAACGGCACGCTCGGCTTCCTCGCAACAGCGGCTACTGCCGACATGATGGTACCTCCATTTTGCTTTGAAAGTTTCGACCCTACGCGAATTTCTCCACCTCGGCCAGTATCTGACCGGGGTTTATGGGCTCACCGTCGACCCTGCCGATGCCGACGACTTCGGAGTCCCTGGCGCAGCGCTCCACCTCGAGCACGGCCTGGCCGAGATTCATCTCCGGGACGATTATGCCCTTGACCTGCCTTGATAGCTCGCGCACCGCCCTGTCGGGGAAGGGCCAGAGGGTGAGCGGCCTGAGAAGCCCCGCCTTTATGCCCTTCTCCCTCGCCGCCCTCACGGCGTAGCGAGCGCTGCGGGCCGTCGAGCCGTAGGCGAAGACGGCCACCTCGGCGTCGTCGAGCATGTACTCGTCGTTTTTCCAGATGTCGTCGAGGTTGTTCTCGATCTTGCGCATGATGCGCTTGTTGCCCTCTTCGATGACGGCGGCGTCGTTGGTGGGGAAGCCGTCGTCCTTGTGATTGAGACCCGTTACGTGGAAGCGGTAGCCCTCGCCGTAGGCCGCGAGGGGCGGCACCTCGAAGCGCGTGTCGTAGGGGTTGTACTCCTCGGGGCTGCATGTGGGTTTTGCCCTCTCGACGACCTCGAGCTCGCCGGGCTCTGGCAGGGTGATGGGCTCGCGCATGTGTCCCACTATCTCGTCGTAGAGGACCACCACGGGCGTGCGGTACTTCTCGGCGAGGTTGAAGGCCCGCACCGTCTCGGTGAGTATCTCCTGCACGTAAGCGGGCGTGACCGATATGGCCGGGTGGTCGCCGTGGGTGCCCCACTTCGCCTGCATCACGTCCGACTGGCTCGGCCCGGTGGGATATCCCGTCGATGGTCCGCCCCTCATGACGTTTATGATCACGCAGGGCACCTCGGCGATGCAGGCGTAGCCGAGCCCCTCCTGCTTGAGCGAGAAGCCGGGGCCGCTGGTGGCGGTGAGCGACTTGCTCCCAGCAAGCGACGCCCCTATGACGGCGCCGATGGAGGCTATTTCGTCCTCCATCTGTATGAACTTGCCTCCCGCCTTGGGCAGCCTCACGCTCATCACCTCGGCCACCTCGGTCGAGGGAGTAATGGGATATCCGGCGAAAAAGTTGCAACCGGCGTAGAGGGCGCCTTCGGCGCAGGCCTCGTTGCCCTGGTACAGTTTCTTCCTCTTTTCTGCCATTATCAAGGAACCCCCGTTTCTTGTCTTGTCCGGTCCGTCAATCGAAGACCTGTATGGCGAAATCTGGACACCTCAGGTCGCAGAGCTGACACCTCGTGCAGGCCTCCAGGTTGTGCACGGCCACGCAGGAGCCCTTCATCTCGAGCACGTTGGTGGGACAGAAGTCGACACAGATGCCGCAACCCTTGCAGAGGTTCTCGTATATCTCGATCCTCGGCAGTTTCTTGGCCGCCTCGCTGCTCATCGCACCTCCAAGTCAGAAGTTTATATGGAACATCACCGGAAGGCGGAATTCTACCATGTGAAGGGCCGCAAGTCAAATCATTCCGCCCTCGCCCCCTCCCTCTCCGGCGGCCTATCCGCCGAGGACCTCCCTGACGGCCGCGCCTATTCTGGCCGTGCTCTTGACGGTCTTTATGCCGGCCGCCTCCATGGCCTCGTACTTCTCGTCGGCCGTGCCCTTGCCGCCGGCGATTATGGCGCCGGCATGGCCCATGCGCTTGCCCTTGGGAGCGGTGACGCCGGCCACATGGCCCACGACCGGTTTCGTCATCTTCTCCTTGACGAACTGCGCGGCCTCCTCCTCGGCCGTGCCGCCGATCTCGCCGATCATGACGACCGCCTCGGTATCGGGGTCCTCCTCGAAGAGGGCGAGCACGTCGACGAAACTGGTGCCGTTGACGGGGTCGCCGCCTATGCCCACGCAGGTGGACTGCCCCAGCCCCAGGCGGGTTAGCTGGTCGACGGCCTCGTAGGTGAGAGTGCCGCTGCGGGAGACGACCCCCACGGAGCCGGGCTTGTGGATGTGGCCGGGCATGATGCCGATCTTGCACTCTCCCGGCGTGATGACGCCGGGACAGTTGGGCCCCACAAGCCTCGCGTCCCGTCCCTCCATGAACCTCTTGACCTTCACCATGTCGAGCACCGGTATGCCCTCGGTGATGCAGACCACAAGCCCTATGCCGGCGTCTACGGCCTCCATTACGGCGTCGGCCGCGAAGGCCGCGGGCACGTATATGACCGATGCGTCGGCCCCCGTCTCCCTCACGGCCTCGGCCACGGTGTTGAAGACCGGTATGCCGTCAACGTCGCTTCCGCCCTTGCCCGGCGTCACGCCGGCGACCATCTTCGTGCCGTACTCCACCATCTGACGGGTGTGGAAGGTGCCCTGCTCACCCGTTATGCCCTGACAAACAACCCTCGTCTCCCTGCCCACCAAGATGCTCACGTCAAACCCTCCTTGACTTCTCGAGGGAACCTTTTTGCAACAAGTTCCCTCAGACTCCCTCCTCCCTCCAAAAACTTTTAACGCCCTGCGGATCATCCCGATTTTGCCTGCAAAATCGGGATGATCCGCAGGGAATTGAAGGGGGCCTGGGGGAAACGCGGGCCTATGGCCCTTCTACAGAAAGTTTCCCCCAGACTGCCCGCGCCGACTGCCTCGGGGGCTGTGCCGGGGGTTCGGGCCGCAAAGGCGTAAAAACCCCGCCTGGCGCGGGCCGAACCCCCCGGCACGGCCGAAGATCCGAATAACATACGACGGGGCTGGGGGAAACGCGGGCCTGTGGCCCTTCTTCAGAGAATTTCCCCCAGGCAATCAACCGGCGCCGGCGGCGGCCACGACCTTTTCGGCCGCTTCGTCCATGCGTTCGGCCGTGATGATATTGAGACCGGAATCCCCGAGTATGGCCCGTCCCTTGTCGACGTTGGTGCCCTGGAGCCTCACCACGAGCGGCACCTTGACGCCCACTTCCCTGGCGGCCGCCACCACGCCCTCGGCTATGATGTCACAGCGCATGATGCCGCCGAAGATGTTGACCAGCACGGCCCTGACGTTGGGGTCGCTCATGAGTATCTTGAAGGCCGCCGTCACCTGCTCTTTCGACGCCCCGCCGCCCACGTCGAGGAAGTTGGCCGGGTTTCCGCCGTAGAGTTTTATTATGTCCATGGTGGCCATGGCCAGGCCCGCGCCGTTGACCATGCAGCCTATGGTGCCGTCGAGGGCCACGTAGTTGAGGTCGTGGCGCGACGCCTCTATCTCCTTGGGGTCCTCCTCGTCGAGGTCGCGCAGCCCCTCTATGTCCTTGTGCCTGAAGAGCGCGTTGTCGTCGAAGCTTATCTTGGCGTCCAGCGCGATGACGTCGCCGTCCCCGGTCACGACCAGCGGGTTTATCTCGGCCATGGAGGCGTCGGTGCCCACGAAGGCGTTGTAGAGGCCCGTCATGAACTTTACGGCCTTGCCGACCCTGGCCTTGTCGAGACCGAGGCCGAAGGCGAGGTTTCGCGCCTGGTATGGCATGAGCCCCACGGCCGGGTCCACGTACTCGCGCAGTATCTTCTCCGGGCTCTTCGCCGCCACCTCTTCTATCTCCACGCCGCCCTCGGAGCTCGCCATCATGCACACGCGCTGGCGGCCCCTGTCGACAACGAGGCCGACGTAGAGCTCCTGCGCTATGGCGCACCCTTCCTCGACGAGGACCTTCTTCACCTCCCTGCCCTCAGGACCGGTCTGGTGGGTGACGAGCACCTTGCCGATGAGCTCCCTTGCATACGCCGCGGCCTCGTCGCGGCTCCTCGCAAGCTTCACTCCGCCCGCCTTGCCGCGCCCTCCGGCGTGTATCTGGGCCTTGACAACACAGACGGGACCGTCGTCGAGGAACTCCTTTGCGATCTCCTCCGCCTCCTGGGGCGTAAAGGCGACCTTGCCGCGCGGCACGGCCACGCCGTAACGCCTCAAAATCTCCTTGGCCTGATACTCGTGAATGTTCATTCCCCCTGTCCCCTCCTCCTTAGCGTCTTCCTGCTCTCCTTGCCTGAGGAAACTCCGACTTATTGCACTGAGGGAACCTTTTTGTAAAAAAGGTTCCCTCAGGCGCGCGGGCCCTAAGCGAATCTGCGGGATTTCACGTGGTCCGGCGCGTAGTCGGGCAGAACGACCGGCCCTGTGAGGGCGTCGTCGATCCCCTCTTTTTCGAGTTCGCGGTGAAAGGCCTCCACGTGGACAAGCGTGGGCTCCGGCGCGCCTTCCATGGCCTTTGCGTAATCGGCGGCGGCAAGGCCCGCCCGGCGGCCGAAGACGAGCACGTCGAGCAGCGAGTTGCCCATGAGGCGGTTGCGGCCGTGCACGCCGCCCGACACCTCGCCCGCGGCGTAGAGTCCC
>DRME01000098.1 GCA_011375175.1 Deltaproteobacteria bacterium
GCACCTCGACCACGTCCACAACCAGCGGCCCTCCGTCACGCTCCGCTCCGCGCCCGCCGAGCCACGACACCGCCGGCGCGAGCGCGTAGCCGACCCACAGGGCGAGCAGATGGATCATCAGCGAGACGGCGAAAAACCTGAGGATCCCGTCATCGCCCGGCGGTCCGCCCGCATATGGAAAAAATATTTTTGTTGACATGAAATGGTCTTCGGTCGATAATATCCTCGTAGGAAAAACTGTATCTCATCGACGCGTTCCGTCCTTGTTATTGTAAGGCCCAGCGTCGGCATACTGCAAGGTTTTTCCCCGCAGCGGCCGACACCGAGGGATTTTCCCGACGATCCCGGGGCCCGGACGGCTTGATCAAACGATTCGGAGGGGAACGGAGGGGAGAGAGATGTTTGGCTTGGGAACGACGGAGCTCATCCTTATACTGGTCATAGTGCTCATCATCTTCGGTGTCGGCAGGCTCCCCGAGATCGGCTCGGGCATGGGCAAGGCCATCAAGAATTTCAAGAAGGCCACCGAAGAGGCCGAGATAGACATAACGCCCGACGAGGCCAAGGAAAAGGACAAGCTCCAGGCCGACGCCGACGCCGCCAAGAAGGTGGGCGGCGAGAAGCCCGAAAAACACACCGTGGCCTGACCTACTTTCTTTTTTAGAAAAAAAGAAAGTAGGCAAAGAAAAAACAATAGACCCCCTTCGTCACCGCTGGGGGTCTTTTCTCTCCTCAAACGGTCGGCGCTCCCGTCCCTCGGCCGTCTCCTGCCCGTTCGATGTGAGAGGATGGAAAAAGCTGTCCTTCTCCTGCGACGGGTAGCCTTTTGCCTGCGCGCGACGCTCCCGCACTTTCCCTCAACGTTCTCCCGCGCCGAGCGGCCGGTCCGGCGGGGAGAGGGGGCAATCCTTTCCAATTTACAAATTTAAGCAGTGAAGGAATTTGTTGCCAACGATAAAGAGTCGCCTCTCTTTCCTTGCTTTTTGATTAAGTGATGGAAGAAAGAAGTGTCCTTGCCATCGACGGCCTGCATTCGTGACGGCCCCAGGGGGTGCTGGGAGGCAAAGGCGTAACAAACCCCGCCTGGCGCCTCCCGGCACCCCCTGGGGCCGCTTCCAAACCCGCATAACCATCCCGCGTTACACACCTCCTTTGCTTCCCAGTAGCGGAAAGCCGCAACGGTTTCTGGACGTCGGTTACGTTTTTCCGTGGACGGATAAAGGGACTTAAGAATTTGCGGAAGGGACGGCTGCTATGGGCGAGGAAATGAGACCTCGACCTCCCCGTGCGAGGTCGGATCCTCGGCTCACCGTACAGGGGCACGGCCCACGGATCGCCCAGTTGCATACATTATATATCGCGGGGGCGGAAATTCAAGAAAAAAGAAAATGAGCTCTCAGCCACCAGGGAAAATAGAAATAATGATCGAAAGTCTTTGAAGGGGCGGAGAGGCAAGGCTTTATTCCGGGGGAATTAAGAAAGACTTCCTGCGGGGTGTCGTTATACGACTGACTTCGTTGTTCTCCCCTGGAGGTCGGGGCGCAAAGGCGTAAACGATCCCGCCTGGCGCGCCCCGACCTCCAGGGGAGAGCTTCACGAAAAGACCGCCTCCCATACGGGGTAAAAGGAGTCTATTCAAAAAGTCTCCCCGGCGGGGGGAGCGCCTTCGCGTTCTGCGATGAGCTCTTGGGCGCAGAGTCTTATCTGCCGGTGGAGCGTCCTCGTGGTGGCGATCTCCTTCAAGTCCTGGAGCAGCAGCATCTCGAGCAGCCCTATGACGAGTCTGGGCGGCGCATAGGGGTTGAGCGCCACCGACTTTTTCACCGCCCTCCGCTTCGACCACTTCCTGTGGCCCGCCACCAGCCGCAGTATCTCCGGCGAATTCGGTCTCTTCGACGCTATCTTGAGGACCTCGCGTTCCGTTATGCGGGGGTTGTCGAGCAGGTGCCTTATGACCACCGGGTCGGGGTCTGAGAGGAGGCGGTCGAGCGTGTCCTTGACCGGGCTCTTCGCCATGGAGCGCCGCAGGCCGAGGCTCAGAAGCTCCATCCCGGCCTCTTCCTCCTTGTCGTAGCCCGCGAACCCCGAACGGCGGGGAGGAAGGTCCGTGAAGAGACGGCTCACGCGGCCCAGTCCCATCTCGAGGGAGGCGAGGTAGACGCGCCGACAGAGCCGCTCGCCCAGGGCGTTGCGAAGCCCCTCATGGTCGACCATGAGCATCTGGAAGAGCCGGCCGCCCCGGCTGTGACGGCCCGACCTGTATATTATGTCGATAACGGCGGCGATCCTCTCGGGTTCGAGCGCGCCGAGACGCCTTCCGACCAGACCCCACTGCATATCCCTTTCCGAAAGGCTCTCGAGCTCCCTCAAAAGCTGCGCCGCACGGCGACGGTCCTGCTCCATGGCGTTGTGTTGCGACCGGCCTCCCGGCCCTTCGGTGGAGTGAGTCGGTTGGCTATCCGCGAAGCGGGGCCTGCCGGCGGGGTGAGATCCACGAGCGAGGAGGAGCCGCCGGTCTCTTCAGAGTCATCGACGGCCTGCATTCGTGACGGCTCCCGTCACCACCCGGGGCCGCTTCCAGCGTTCTTCCGGCGGCGCAAGGCCAAGGGCCCCGGGCTTCAGCGCAGGACCTCGATGTCGAATGCGGCCATGTCCGCGGGCGGCTCGGTGAAGACGACCATGGCCGGGATGACGCCCTTGGGCGGTATGGTGCCGGCCGACTTGTCGCCGAAGTGTCGTTCGATCTCGTCCCTGGTGAGGGTCTTGAGCTCCTCTCCCGACATGATCCTGCCCGGCGAAACCATGCGCGCCGCTATGCGCTCGCCGTTACGGTTGTAGAGGCTGGCCTTGACGCCGCGGATCTTCTGGGGGTCGAAGGAGACGTTCTTGATGACGCTCTCCACCACGAAGAGTCTGCCGAAGTGGATGTTGTCGGCCATGTAGCCCTTTATGTCCTCTATCTCCACGACGGCCGCCTGCGCCTGCTGCTGCGGCCGGCCGGCAAGGCCCTTCATGACGCCGTCGAGCGCGCCGGAAAAGTAGATGGCCGCCGCCGCGGCCGCAACCACGGCTGCCGCCGCAAGACCCATGAGGCCACTCTTCGCCTTCGGCTCCGCGGCCGTCTCGGGCTGCTGCGCCTCTTCGGTTCCCTCCGGCGGAGCCTCCTGCGCCGGAGCGGTCGCCGCCGCCTCATCGCCGAGGGGGAAGTCCTCGCTGAAGAGCGTGCTCTCCTCCTGCTCCTCTTCCCCCTTAGCCGCGGCGAAGCTCGTCACCTCCGTCTCGGCCGCCTCCTCCCTGTCGAAGCTGAAATCGAACTCGTCCGCCCGCTCCTCTTCCCCTTCGGCGGGGGCGGTCTCCTCGCCGGCCTCGTCCTCATCGAGGGAGAGTCCTATGCCCTGCTCTTCGGCCGCCTTCTCTTCCGGCTCTTCGCCGAAGTCGAGGTCCATCTCGCCGAGAGCCGCATCCTGCTCCCCCGTCGAAGAAGCCGCCTCGGCCGGGGATTCGAGTCCGAAGAGCGTCTTGTCGCCCTCTTCACCCTCCTGCGCACCGCCGAGGTCGAAGTCCAGCGAGAACTCCTCTTCCCTTTCGGCGGAAGCGGACTCCTCACCGGCTTCGTCCTCCCCGAGGGAGAGTCCCATGTCCTGCTCTTCGGCCGCCTTCTCCTCCGGCTCCCCGCCGAAGTCGAGCCCCATCTCGCCGATCTCCCCGGCCCCCTGCTGCGCGGCGGCGGGCGTCGAGTCCACCGCAGGCTCCAGTCCGAAGGCCGTCTTCTCCGCCTCATCGCCGGTCCTGTCTTCGCCGAAGTCGAAGTCCAGCCCGCCGAGGTCGAGGTCGGAGCCGCCCTCGGGCGATGGTGGAGCGGCCTCTCCCTTTGCGCCTTCTTCCGCCTTCGGCGCCTCGGGCTCGGACGGCTTCGGGGGCTCTTCCGGCCGAGGCGGCTGCTCCTCACGCGCCGTCTCCTGCTCCTGCGGCGCAGGAACAGGAGGCGGCGCGGGCTGGGTCGGCTCCGGCGGCGTGACGACGAAGACGTTCTGGCACTTGGTGCACCTCACCTTCACGCCCTTGCCGGTGACCTTCGAGTCGTCGAGGCGAAACTTGGTATTACACCTGTCGCACTGGATTATCATGGTTTGGAGGACCCCTTTGTTTTTAATGAAGGGACGGGACCGATCTGCGCCGCCGTGATCTCCAGGGAGTCTTTGCAGGGGAATTCCGGACAGTCCCCATGGGAAAAATTTTCGCAGAAGGCCTTCTGCGGATAATCGTGGACTTCCTTGAAGTTTAGCATAGCCCTCTGTGCATTGCAAGTCAAACCGTTTTCATAAGATCGGGTTTTGCTTGACAAAAAGCCGCCGCGCCGGCGGCCGGAGGCGGGGCGTGCCCACAAAAGTCTTGACTGGAGCGCCGGTTCGTCTTAAAAGATAGGGAAATTTTGATTGATGATCCCGGGGGAAACTTTCTGTAGGAGGGGCACAGGCCCACGTCTCCCCCAGACCCCCTTCAAAGACTTCCGATGCCTTCTGGACACCCTCATTTTGCAGGCAAAGTCAGGAGGAGGCCAGAAGGCAGTGGAGGGGTCGCTTTTTGCGGGAGGTCCAAGTGATGGAGCAAGTATCGGTCGGCCGGGCTCTCCTCGGCGCCGCCGCGGCCATTGCCGCCACACTCGTCATTGCCGCCTCCGCCGGAGCCGTCCACAAGGGCGCCGGCGGTCTCACCTGCGGAAACTGCCACACCATGCACAACAGCCAGGGCAACGGCGGTCTCGGCGGCAACAGCGAGGGCAGCTTCACCCTGCTCCGCGGGGCCGTGACCAACCGTGGCACCATCCACAAGCTCTGCCTCCAGTGCCACGGCGTGGGCGGCTCGCAGGCCGACGTGGCCTTCGCCCCCCACGGCCAGAAGGCCCCCAAGGTCTACGGCGGCAATCTCCTCAACTGGGACGAGTCCAAGGACTTCAGCAAGATAGGCGCGGGCGGAGACTTCTTCAAGGAACTCGACTCCAACTTCGACCTCACCACCGCGGGCTCGCAGAACGCCATGGGCTACGGCCACAGCGTGGGGCTGGTGAACGCCGACCCGCCGGGCTTCATCGTGGGTTCGCCCTTCACCAACGACTTCAGCTGCACCATCTGCCACGACCCCCACGGCGCGCCCATAACGTCGTGGACGGGCTACAAGCAGTTCGACAACTTCGGCTGGATAAACGGCACCGGCGTGAACACCTTCAGGAACCTCAAGCTCTACGCCGTCTTCTTCCCCCCCTACTACGGCATCCTCTCCGAGACGCGCAGCTACGTGGGCGGCATAACGGGCAAGTACGGCGAGCCCGGCGCCAACTACGTCCCCGAGGTGGTCAACGGTGTGGAGATATGGCCCGTCTACAGGGGCGACCCCTCGGACCCGGCCAACAACAACGTATACGACGGCGTGGGCGTGGAGGGCATGTCGGGCTTCTGCGCCCAGTGCCACTCCTTCTGGCACGAGGACAAGGAGCCCGGAAACGTGGTCGGCGAGGACTGGCGACGCCACCCCGTCGACAAGATACTGGACAGCGCCGACGTATCGGGGGCCGGTGTGAACACCATAGACTTCGCCCACTACGCCTCCATGCCGGCCGGCAGGAAGCTGCCGGCCGCCAACGCCGACAACACGGACCTCTCCGTCGAGTACTACTTCGCCGACGCCGACGGCGAGGACAAGGTCTTCTGTCTCTCCTGCCACTTCGCCCACGGCGGCCCATACTACGACAACCTGCGCTGGGACTACCTCTCGGCCGTGCCCGCGGCGGGCGAGCAGTCGGGCAACAGCATTGCGAGCAACCAGGGGTGCCAGCAGTGCCACAACAGGTAGCGGCTCCGGCGCCGTGAGGGCGGGCTTCGTTCAGACGTCGCCGCGCTTCGGCGATGTGGACCGCAACGTGGAGGACGCCCTGCGCAGGATACGCAGGGTCGAGGCCGACCTCGTAGTCCTCCCCGAGCTCTTCTCCACGGGCTACGCCTTCGCCTCCGGCCGCGAGGCCCGGGGCCTTGCCCACAGGGTGCCGGGACCGGTGACCGACGCGCTTTGCGCCGTGGCCGCCGAAAAGGGGCTGCACATCGTGGCGGGACTCGCCGAGCGGGCCGGACGCAGGGTCTACAACTCGGCGGTGCTCGTCGGCCCCGACGGCCTCAAGGCCCTCTACAGAAAGGCCCACCTCTTCCGGGACGAGACCGCCGTCTTCTCGCCAGGCGACACGCCCTTCGAGGTCCACGACATCGGCGCCGCAAAGGTGGGACTCATGATCTGCTTCGACTGGATATTCCCCGAGGCCGCCCGCACGCTGGCCCTCAGGGGCGCCGAGATCCTCTGCCACCCCTCCAACCTCGTCCTTCCCTACTGTCCCGCCGCCATGGTGACGCGCTGCATCGAAAACCGCGTCTTCGCCGTCACGGCCAACAGGGTCGGAAGCGAGGAGAGGAGCGGCGCCGGAGAGCTCCGCTTCATCGGCAAGAGCCAGGTCGTGGCCCCCGACGGCTCGGTGCTCGTGCGCGCATCGTCCACGCGCCCCGAGACCCGCATCGTCGAGGTGGACCCGGCCCTTGCGCGCCACAAGAAGATAACGCCCGTAAACGACCTCTTCGCCGACAGGAGGCGCGACCTCTACGAGTGAGGCCGCGCCCCGTCACCCCGGGGGCAGCTTTTTCAAAAGGTGCTATCGGCAAGAGTGTCCTTTCGCCGTTGCGCAAGCGCTCTGACATGGAAGGGGAGCTGAAGGTTCCCCGCGAGAAGACCGTCACCGACTACCACGTCCACTCGCTCGTCTTCGGCGGCGCGTCGTCGCTTGCCGGTGTGCGGGGTCTTTTCCTCAAGCGGCTCTTGCGGCGGCTCGGCGTGCCGGCCCGCGCAGCCGACCTCGAGGCGGCCTATCACGCAAGACTATCCCATCTTGTGAGGCGGTCGATCTTCGTGCGCCGCGCCGTGGTCTTCGGTCTCGACGGCCGCTACGACTCCGGGGGCAGGCCCGTGGAGGTCCGCTCTCTTCTGACGATCCCCAACGAGCGGGTCCTCGCAAACATCGCGGGACTCGAGGGCCTGTGCTTCGGCGCGTCCATAAACCCCGCCCGCGCCGACGCCGCCGACGAGCTCGAGCGCTGCGCCGCCGCCGGGGCCGTGATCGTCAAGGTCCTGCCCAACACGCAGGGCTTCGACCCGGCCCGGAGGCGCTACAGGCCCTTCTACCGTCGCATGGCCGAGCTCGGGCTGCCGCTTCTCGTCCACAGCGGCATGGAGTTCGTCCTCGGCGCCGCGGACCAGTCGCTCGGCGACCCGGCGCGCCTTGAGACGGCGCTCGCCGAGGGCGTGGCCGTCATCGCCGCGCACGGGGGCGGCACGGGGCTCGGCCCCTTTGAGCACAACCTTCCCGTCCTGCGCCGCCTTGCGCGCCGCTACGACAACTTCTTCATCGACACGGCGGCCCTTACGCTGCCCACGCGCATGGCCATGGTCTTTCTCCTGCGCCGCCACCCGCTGCTGCGCGGACGCGTCGTCTTCGGGACCGACCTGCCGCTTCCCCAGCTCGCTGCCCCTTTCGTCTTCTCGCTCGCCCCCCGAAGGCTTCTCGAGATAAGGCGGATCGAGAACCCCTTCGACCGCGCCCTCGCCCTCATGGTCGGCCTCGGGCTGCCGCCCGCGGGCCAGGCCCCGCTCGAGGCCCTTGTGAAGAGGGCTTGAGCCGGCGCTGCGGGCGACCTCTCCGAAGAGGACCGGCCGCCGGCGAAATCTTTTCATTGCCCTGGGGGAAACTTTCTGTAGAAGGGCCATAGGCCCACGTTTCCCCCGGACCCCCTTCAAAGACTTTTGATTCCCTGCGGATCATGCCGATTTTGCTTGCAAAATCGGCATGATCCGCAGGGCGTTAAAAGTTTTTGGAGGGAGTCTGAGGGAACCTTTTTACAAAAAGGTTCCCTCAGTGCGATAAATCAGAGCTTCCTTAAGTTTTATTCATTTTTCAGCTTGACAAAAGGGAGCAGTTGGTTTATTTTGCATCCTACCCTGAGAGAGTCCCACCACAGCTCGAAGGGATTTTTTTTCTCGAAATTCAACACTCGCGGGAAGAAATCGCCATGCTCCTTTCGTACTTGCCGGTACTCTTCATAGTGGCCCTTGCGGGCATGATGGCCATGGGAGCGCTCGCGGCCAACGCCGTGCTCGCACCGCGCAATCCTTACGGAGCGAAGCTCACCCCCTGGGAGTGCGGCATGGAGCCCATCGGAGAGGCCGACAAGGGGCACTTCAGGATCCACTTCTTCATCATAGCCATACTCTTTATCATCTTCGACGTGGAAACGCTCTTCCTCTTTCCATGGGCCGTCATCCTGAACGACGCGTCCCTGGCCGTCTTCGTCTTCGTCGAGATGTTCATATTCATCTTCATCCTCGCCGTCGGGCTCGTGTACGCATGGGTCAAGGGGGCCCTCGAGTGGGTATGACGCTTCCGGCGTCCGGCGCCCTCTCGCCCCTGCCCGGGCGCCGGTGCGCCGCGGCGGGAAGGGACCGGGTAGGCGATGAAGTTTGAGGAAAGGAATCCGGCCGAGGGGGCGGTGCTGCTCACCACCGTCGAGAGTGTCTTCGAGGCCGTGAGGAAAAACCCCATAGTAAAGGCCGTGAAGCGCAACGCCGTCACCGAGGCGGTCGTGAACTGGGGCCGCACCTCTTCGCTCTGGCCCATGACCTTCGGCCTCGCCTGCTGCGCAATCGAGATGATCTGCGCCGGCTGCTCACGCTACGACACGGACCGCTTCGGCATAGTCTTCCGCCCGTCGCCGCGCCAGTCGGACGTTATGGTCGTGGCCGGAACGATGACCAAGAAGATGGCCCCCACGGTAAGGCGCCTCTACGACCAGATGGCCGAGCCCCGCTGGGTCATCGCCATGGGAGGGTGCGCGTCGGCCGGAGGGCCCTACAACACCTACGCCGTCGTGCAGGGAACGGAGCTCGTGGTGCCGGTCGACGTTTTCGTGCCGGGCTGTCCGCCCCGTCCCGACGCGCTGCTCTACGGCTTCATGCAGCTCCAGGAGAAGATCAAGAGGGAAAACCCCTTCATCGTCGAGGAGAGGGGACTGGGGGGTTGAGGATGGCCGCCTTCCCGCCCGAGGAGGCCCCCCGGCGTCCCCGGTCCGCCGGCTTCGGGGGCGGCGGGCCGGGAGCCCAAGGCCCCGAAGCCGCCTGCGCGGGCCGCGGGGAGAGCGTCATGTCAGGAGAGTTCGGTTCATGAGTCCCGCGGACAGGAAAAGGCTGCTTTTCGACAGGCCCAGGGAGCGCTTCGGCTCGTACATCGTCGAGAGCATGGAGGAGCGCGGCGAGGTGACCCACGTGGTCGGCAAGGAGGGGCTCATCGAGCTGTGCCGCTTCCTGAGAAGCGACGTTGAGCTTCGCATGAACTTCCTCTCCGACGTGCTCGGCGTGGACCACAGGCCGCGCAAGCCCCGTTTCGACGTGGTCTACCACCTCTACTCCATACCGCGGAAGCTTAGGCTGAGGCTCAAGGTCCGCGTGGACGAGGGCGAGTCCGTGCCGTCGGTCACGTGCCTGTGGAAGGGCGCCGACTGGGCCGAGCGCGAGACCTACGACATGTTCGGCATCCGCTTCGACGGCCACCCCGACTTGAAACGCATATACCTGCCCCACGACTGGGAGGGATACCCCCTGCGCAAGGATTATCCGCTGCGGGGCTACAAGGACCGCTACAACCCCTTCGGCGTGGAGAAGGGATAGGAAGCGCCCATGGCTGAACTTGAAGAGGCGATAAAGACCGAGCGGATAACGCTCCACCTCGGGCCCCAGCACCCCTCCTCCCACGGCGTGCTCCACCTGGTCGTCGACCTCCAGGGCGAGAAGGTCCTGCGGGCCGAGCCCGACATCGGATACCTCCACCGCGGCACCGAGAAGATAGCCGAGAACCTCCTTTACCACCAGTTCGTCCCCTACACCGACAGGCTCGACTACATGGCGGGCATGAGCAACAACCTCGCCTACGTGCAGGCCGTGGAAAAGCTCATGGGCATCGAGATACCGGAGAGGGCCAAGTACATCAGGACCATCGTCGCCGAGCTCTCGCGCCTGTCGGGCCACCTCATAGCCGTCGGCGCCTGGGCCATGGACCTCGGCGCTATGAGCGTGCTCCTCTACGCCGTGAGAGAGCGCGAGGCCGTGCTCGACCTCTTCGAGATGATATGCGGCGCGCGCATGACCTACAGCTACATGCGCGTCGGCGGGGTGCGCTACGACGCCACGAAGGCCTTTGTCGAGCGCTGCGGCGACCTCTGCGAGATGCTTCCCGAACGCATCGACGAGTACGAGAGGCTGCTCACGGGAAACCGCATATGGCTGCAGCGCAACAAGGGCGTGGGCGTCATATCGGCCGACGACGCCGTGAGCTACGGCCTGAGCGGTCCGGCGCTTCGCGCAAGCGGAGTGAAGTGGGACATAAGAAAGGACGAGCCCTACCTCGTCTACGACCGTCTCGACTTCGACATCCCCACCGGCGAGAACGGCGACTGCTTCGACCGTTACATGGTCCGCATCGAAGAGATGCGCCAGGCCGTGCGCATAATAGAGCAGTGCCTGCGGGACCTCCCCGACGGCCCCTTCGCGGTGGACATGCCCGAGGTGGTCCCGCCGCCGAAGGACAGGGTCTACTCCAACATGGAGAACCTCATCCACCACTTCAAGTACGTCTCCCAGGGCTTCAAGGTCCCCAAGGGCGAGGTCTACTCGGCCGTCGAGGCCCCCAAGGGAGAGCTCGGCTTCTATATAATAAGCGACGGCTCGGAGCGGCCCTTCAGGCTCAAGATCCGGGTCCCTTCGTTCGTCAACCTCCAGACGCTCGACCATATGTCGCGCGGCGAGTATCTGGCCGACGTCATAGCCATACTCTCAAGCCTCGACCCCGTCTTCGGCGAGGTCGACAAGTAGGGGGGCTCTTTCCTTTCGGGCCGTCCCTGATCGAAGAAAGGTAGAGGGGGCGAGAGGGTTTTCCTCTCAGGCCGTCCCCGATCGAAAAAGGGCGAGGGGC
>DRME01000099.1 GCA_011375175.1 Deltaproteobacteria bacterium
CTTCAAAGACTTTTAATTCCCTGCGGATCATCCCGATTTTGCTTGCAAAATCGGGATGATCCGCAGGGCGTTAAAAGTTTTTGGAGGGAGTCTGAGGGAACCTTTTTACAAAAAGGTTCCCTCAGTGCAATAAATCAGAGTTTCCCTAAGATTATGCCTCGCCGAGGGCCGAAGGTCAAGGGGGGAAGGTACCGTCAAGTGTCTTATGCCATAATTGAAAGGGGGCAGCGGTTCGTAGAGATCGTCCATTTGACGGCGGGCCGCTTTCCGGTTAAAATCCACGGTAGAAAACAAGGGGGTGCAAGCGATGTCGAAAAGGGTGGCGAAGATTCTCGTCGGCGGCCGCTGGGTGGAAGGGCCGCACCGCCTGGAGGTGCGAAACCCCTACGACGGCGGTCTCGTGGCCGAGACCTTCAGGGCCGGGCCGGAGCTTCTGGGCGAGGCCGTGGACCATGCGGACGGGGCGGTGGCCGTGCTGCGGGAGCTGCCTTCGTACAGGAGGGCCGAGGTCATCTCGAAGGTGGCGGCCGCGCTTAAGGAGAGGGGCGAAGAGGTGGCCCGAACCATAGCCGCTGAGGCGGGAAAGCCCATACGGGATGCGCGCACCGAGACGGCCCGCGCCGTGTGCACCTTCGAGATAGCCGCGGCCGAGGCGCGGCGCATGGGCGGCGAGGTGCTGGCCCTCGACGTCATAGCCGGGGCCGAGAAGAGGATGGGCATGGTCCGCCGCTTCCCCGTGGGAGCGGTGCTCGGCATAAGCCCCTTCAACTTTCCGCTCAACCTCGTGGCCCACAAGGTGGCCCCGGCCATGGCCTGCGGCGCGCCCATCATAATAAAGCCGGCGTCGGCCACTCCGCTCACGGCGCTTCTTCTCGGCGAGATCGTGACGGAGGCGGGATGGCCCGCGGGAGGCCTCCAGGTAACGCCATGCAGCGGCGCGGACGCCGAAAGCCACCTCTTCGGCGACGAGCGGATAAAGAAACTCACCTTCACGGGCAGCGCCGCCGTGGGATGGAGGCTCAAGGCCGCTTCGGGCACGAAGAAGGTGACGCTCGAGCTCGGCGGCAACGCTGCCGTCATAGTCCACGGCGACGCCGACCTCGACTACGCCGCCATGCGCTGCTCGACGGGCGCATTCTCCTACGCCGGCCAGATATGTATCTCCGTGCAGAGGATCTACGTCCAGCGGCGGGTCTTCGACGACTTCAGCCGCCGCTTCGTCGGGAGGGTCCGCGCTCTCCGCCTCGGCGACCCGCTCGACGAGTCCACCGACGTGGGACCCATGATAGAGGCCGGCGCCGCCGAGAAGACGGAAGCCTGGGTCGCCGAGGCCGTCGAGGGCGGCGCAAGGCTCCTTGCCGGCGGAAAGCGCCGCGGCGCCCTCTTCGAGCCCACGATCCTCACGGGCACGACGCCGGAGATGAAGGTCTGCGGCGAGGAGGCCTTCGCCCCGGTGGTCGTGCTCGAGCCCTACGACGACTTCGACGAGGCCCTGGCCGCGTCGAACGCCTCGAAGTACGGCCTTCAGGCGGGCGTTTTCACCCGCGACCTCGTGCTCGCCCACCGCGCCTACGAGACCCTCGAGGTGGGCGGCGTGATCATAAACGACGTGCCCACCTTCAGGGTGGACAACATGCCCTACGGCGGCGTGAAGATGAGCGGCATGGGCCGCGAGGGCGTGCGCTACGCCATCGAGGAGATGACCGAGCCGCGGCTCATGGTCCTCAACCTCTCGTAGCCCGGCGGAAGGGCCTTCCGCCGGGGCGGTGAAAAAATGCTTGTCTTTTTTCTCCATCTGCGTTAGTATACGCTGTGCTTCTTGTGTATACAGTATACAAAACCAAAAGGAAGGTGGTGAGTTCAGTTGGCGCTTACAATAACCGACGATTGTGTTGCCTGTGGAGTCTGCCTGCCCGAGTGTCCCGTGGACGCCATCAGCGAGGGTGACATCTATGTCATCGATCCCGATGCCTGTGTGGAGTGCAAGGGCTACTACGACGAACCCAAGTGCGCGGAGGTCTGCCCCGTGGACTGCTGTGTGCCCGCGTAGCTGAAGGGAGTTGCTGCTCAAGGATCGCCGGGACCGAGCGGTTTGCCCGGTCCCCGTCTCTTGAGGTCCCGCCTTTACGAGGCTTCGCCGCCCGATGCTCCGCCGCCTGCGGGGCGCGACGGTCGTCTTGCCTCACACAAGGGCCGGCCTTCGGTACGGCCGGTTCCGGTGTGTCGGCTGTGGCGGCCTTCTTCGTAGCCGGGGGAGGCCGCATGTCTGACTCTCCGGGACCCGGCGCCGCGCGCGGCCGCCGCCTGTCAGGTCGAAAGGTATACTACCGCAATGAAGGAGTTCGCGCTTTTCTGGGGGTGCACCATCCAGGCCAGGTTCCCCTTCATCGAGAAGTCCACGAGAGTGGTGCTCGAAGGGCTCGGCCTCCCCTACAAGGACATAGACGGCTTTACCTGCTGTCCCGAAAAGTCGCTGGTCAACAACGTCGACCCCGGCCTCTGGACGCTCACGGCCGCAAGGAACGTGGCTCTCGTCGACGAGCTGGGGCTGGACCTGGTGAGCCCCTGCACGGGATGCGTGTCGAACCTCGCGACGGTGAGCGAGGAGCTTCGCTGCGACCCGGCCGGGAAAGACGAGGTCAACGCCGTGCTCGACGGCGTGGGACGCAGGTTCGAGGGCGCCGCTTCGCTCAATCACCTGGTGCCCTTCATACACGACAAGGTCGGCCTTCTCGCCGTTAGGAACGCGGTGAAGAGGGATTTCTCGGGCATGAAGGTCTCGATCCATTACGGCTGCCACATGATAAGGCCCTCCCATGCCCTCAAAAACGACGACCCCCTGGAGCCGCGCAAGTTCGACAACCTCGTAAGGGCCCTCGGCGCGGAGAGCGTATATACGAAGAACAAGCTCATGTGCTGCGGCCAGGGGCTCGACAGGGTGGACCAGCACGACACGGCCCTTCACCTGGCGAGGATAAAGCTCGCCGAGCTGCGGGACGCGGGCGTGGACGCCATGGTGCTGTGCTGCCCCTCGTGCTTTCTCCAGTTCGACAACAACCAGCACCTCATGGAGCGCGAGGGCGAAAGGCTCGGCGTGCCGGTCCTCTACTTCACCGAGATGCTGGGCCTTGCCATGGGCTACGGTCCCGACGAGCTGGGACTCTCGAATCACCGCGTCGACGTGACCCCCTTCCTCGAAAAGTGGGAGCGGCTCTCGGGCGACGGACGGCGCCGGATGGAGGAAACACTCGATGCCGAAGGGGCACTTGGACTTTAAACTCCTCGAGATGTGCTCGCAGTGCGGGGCCTGCTACCACATATGTCCCGCCTGTCTCCACATAGAGGGCTACGACCCGCGGGCGGTCATAAAGGACATCCTCAGGGGCGAGTACGAACACTGGCTCCGGTCACGGCACATATGGCAGTGCCTGGAGTGCCACTACTGTCTCGAGATGTGCTACCAGCACTACGGCTTCGAGAACGCCATGACGGCCATGCGGCTGCTGGCCACGAAAAAGGGTCTCTTCCCGGCCCAGGTCAAGCGCGGCTGGGAGATGTTCGCCAGGACGTCGAAACTGGGGGAGCCGAAGGCGCCGGCGAGAAGACGGCTGGGACTTCCCGAGGCCTCAAGGAGCGGCGCCGACGAGTTCGCAAGGATGCTCGACATCTACAGGGAAAGGCGCCGCGCCGGCTCCTGAGCCGCCTTTCGAAAGGGCCTCGACAGCCGCTCCTTTACCCCGGCCTCCCTCGGGGAACTCCCGGCGCCTGCGGCTCCCCCCATGGGGAGCCGCAGGCGTTGAAGGTATCCAAGGGGCGATGAACAGGTGAATATCCTGCGCAGAGAGAAGCAAGGCCGCAGGCGTTGAAGGTATCTGAAAGGGCGCGCGGGATGAAGGGGATGAGGCGCGGCCCTTTCATCGGTAAGCTTCCGGTATCACACGCAGAGGGGAATGACGGTGAATCACGATTTTCAGAAGGACATGGCCGGCTGCGGCCTTTCGGGCATCATAAACAGAAGGCGCGAAAGGATGAGCGGCGCCGACATCAGGGCCTCGCTCAAGCTCATGAACGACAGGGGCAACGGCCTCGGGGCGGGATACGCCGCCTACGGCATATATCCCGACCTCGAGGACTTCTACGCCTTCCATATCATGTACGACGACGGCGAGAGCCGCAGGGAGGCCGAGGAGTACCTGCGGGAGTGCTACCACATCGAGAAGATCGAGGAGATACCCACGAGGCCCGTGCCGAGCATCGTCATCAGCCCGCAGCTCATGCGCTACTTCGTGAAGCCCGTGGTCGAGAGGATGGTGGGCGGCGTAAGCGAGGAGGACTTCGTCGTCAAGACGGTGATGAAGGTCAACTCCGAGATAGCCGGCGCCTACATATTCTCGTCGGGCAAGAACATGGGCGTATTCAAGGGCGTGGGCAACCCGGCCGACATAGCCGACTTCTTCAGGATCGAGGAGTACGAGGGTTACATCTGGACGGGGCATACCCGCTTTCCCACCAACACGCCGGGCTGGTGGGGCGGCGCCCACCCCTTCACGCTTCTCGACTGGTCCATCGTCCACAACGGCGAGATATCGTCCTACGGCATAAACAAGCGCTATCTCGAGATGTTCGGCTACAAGCTCACGCTCCTCACCGACACGGAGGTGGCCGCCTACCTCTTCGATCTCCTCGTGAGAAAGCACGGCCTCGACATCGCCACGGCCTGTACGGCGCTGGCCGCGCCCTTCTGGAAGGATATCGACCGCATGGACGAGCCGGAGCGCGAGCTCATGACGGCGCTCAGGCTCGCCTACGGAAGCGCGCTGCTCAACGGTCCGTTCTCGCTGCTCTTCGGACACAGCAAGGGGCTTGTGGGCATAAACGACAGGATAAAGCTCCGTCCGCTCGTAGCGGCCGTCAAGGGGGACTTCGTATACATGTCGAGCGAGGAGGCCGCCATCCGCGAGGTCTGCGCCGAGCCCGAGAGGGTCTGGGCGCCGAGGGCCGGAGACCCGGTCATAGTCGAGCTCGAGGACTGAGCCCCTGC
>DRME01000100.1 GCA_011375175.1 Deltaproteobacteria bacterium
CTCTGATTAATTACCCTGGGGGAAACTTTCTGTAGAAAGTTTCCCCCAGACCCCCTTCAAAGACTTTTAATTCCCTGCGGATCATCCCGATTTTGCAAGCAAAATCGGGATGATCCGCAGGGCGTTAAAAGTTTTTGGAGGGAGTCTGAGGGAACCTTTTTACAAAAAATGTTCCCTCAGTGCAATAAATCAGAGTTTCCTTAGGGTCCGGGCCGCGGGCCTGTTTTCCGTCGTGAAAGGGGTTCTTCTCGCAAGGGCCCCTTTTTTGTTTGGGCGCCATGGCGAAGGGTCTTTTTTACGGTATGTCCCTGAAGAAGTCGTAGGCGTCCACCCAGGCGATCCCTCTGTAGCCGGCCCGCGTCATGACGGCCACCAGGTCCCCCTTCTCCACGGCGTCGTAGACCCTCGGCGAGGCGGGAAGCCGCGCCGGTCTCCGTCTGCCCACCCAGGGGGAGACGACGAGGTAGCGGCCGGCGTCGTCCCTGGCGATGATCTTCACCACGTAGGTCCTTCTCGGCGAGTCGTCGAGAAGTCCGTTGGAGAGGACGAACCAGCCCGTTCCCAGGGCCGTGTAGGCGGCGGCGCTGAGGACGGCGGCCGTGAAGAAGAGGTGCGCAGCGCGGGGGGCGGCGCGGAGGCGCCGGTGGAGGATGGCCCAGGTGATGAGTGTGAGCGCCGCCGCCGCGGGCAGCGTGTGGCGCGCCGCGGCGCCGAAGAGCTCGCCCCTGTCGGCGGCGCAGTAGTTGAGGTTTCCGTAGAGGGCCATGGCCAGGCCCGCCGCCATGAGGGCGGCAAAGGGGAGGGAGAGCAGCGCCATGGTCCGTCCGAAGGCGGCCGGGCCGGCCGCCGCCTCCTCTTCGGCGCTTCCCGCCCCCTCCAGGGCCGATGCGACGGCCGAGAGGGCCCGCAGCGCCCCTTCGAGCCACGGACCGTCCACATTCCGGGGCCCGCTCCAGCGATAAGAGACCTCGACCTCACCGGCGCGCACATCGAGTCCGTCGGCGCCGCCGTCTACAAAGAGCGCCCTCAGGGCTTCCCGCACGGCGGGCTCCGTCAGCAAGGTCCGCACATGCCCGCCCTGCGCCCCCTCGACGGCGCAGAGGACGTCGAGGGCGGCGTCGCCGGTGACGGCGCCTCCGCCAGCAAGCCCCGCGAGAGCGCCCAGGCGGTCCACGAAGTCCCTGCGCCTTACGGAGAGCCCCTCCATGGCCCGGCCGCTGCGGCAGCGGAGAACGACGGCCGCCGGCGCAAGGCGCGCCCCCGCCGAGGGCCGCAGGCCGAGGCCCTTGAGCAAGGGGCGCTCGAAGCGGCAGACAAAGGACCTCTCCCCGAACTCGCCCTCCATGACCGCGCCCTCCGCCGTCGCCCTCACCTCGGCCCCCACGGCGGCCGCAGCCGCGGCCGGCTCGCCGCGGGCCCTTGCGCGCCAGCGCATCCACAGGGCTGCCGCAAGCACCGCAAGGGCCGCTACGGCCACGGCCGCCCATGAAAAGGCGAATGTCTCCTCCATCATCATCGCGTCTTGCGCCCTCCCCGGGCTGGGGGAAACTTTCTGTAGAAAGTTTCCCCCAGACCCCCTTCAAAGACTTTCAATTCCCTGCGGATCACCCCGATTTTGCTTGCAAAATCGGGGTGATCCGCAGGGCGTTAAAAGTTTTTGGAGGGAGTCTGAGGGAACCGTGGGTCTGTGACCCTTTTACAAAAGGTTCCCTCAGGGTAATAAACCGGAGCTTCCCTAAAATACTTCGTCCGAAGGCGGCCGAGGCTTTAGCGCCGCCGCTGCGGCAGGTTCCTCTTGTATATGGCGTCGATCTGCGCTAAACTTGTAGATGTCATGAGGAAAGGCGGCAGCGGGCTCCTTTGGGGCCTTTTTATATTGCTCTTTCTCTGGGCGGCTCAGGCCGCGGCGGCGGAGCGCGCCGACGGGGACCTCGAGATCGGAAGGATGAGGGTGGCGGTCTGGCCCGAATACGACTCCACGGGCGTGCTCTTCATCTACGACGGCCGTTTCAAGGACCCCGGCGTCTTTCCCGCGGAGACCGTCTTCCTGCTGCCGCCGGGTTCGGTGCTCAGCGACGTGTGCAGCCTCTCGCCCAAAGGCCAGCACTTCTGTCAGCTCTACAGGCAGAAAAGACTCGGCGACCACGACGAGGTAAGCGTAAAGCTCCCCTATCCGAACTTCTACCTGAGCTTCCATACCGAGCCCTTCGGCGAAGAGGGCGAGCTGCGCCGTCTCGACCACGTCATAAAGATAAACCACAGGGTGGACGAGCTCGAGGTCGACGTGCAGAGCCCGCTTCGGGCCGAGGACTTCACCGTCGTCGAGCCCCCGGGCCTCGAGGTCTCCACACGCAGGGGATTCGACCACTACAGTCGCGTCTTCTCCGGCCTTGAGCCGGGCGACGAGCTCAGGGTTTCGCTCCGCTACACCAAGAAGGACCGGCGGCCGTCGGTGGACATAAAGTACTCGCCCATGCGCTCCATGGAGAAGATGTCGGACACGCCCCCTCCCTACGAGGTGAAACGCATTGCCGGGAGGGTCGTCTACATGGCGGCGGGGCTCGGTCTCATCGTCCTCGCGGGGCTGGGCTACCTCCTCCTCAAAGGCGGCAAGGGCCATGGGTAGACCGGCTCCAGCGGCCGCCGCGGCCTCCGTGCTGCTGCTCTTTCTGTACGCGGCTGCGGCCCGGGCCCTGACCGTGCAGGAGGTGGCCCACGAGCTGGAGTGCCCCTGCGACTGTCCGCTCGTGCTCGAAGACTGCAACATGAGCTGCGGGCTCGACTGGAAGGACGAGATCGGCGAGGCCATAAAGGCGGGAAAGACGAAGGACGAAATAATCCGCGACTTCATGGACCGCTACGGCGAGGCCTGCCGCATAACGCCCATGCGCAGGATCAGGGGCAAGATATACCAGTACACCCGCGGCTTCGACACAATGGACTGGGTCGTGCTCTGGGGAGGAGCCGCGCTCTGGACGGCGGCCCTCTTCGCGGGAGTTGCGCTCCTCGTGCGCAGGTTCTCGAAAAAAAAGGAGGGGAGTAAGGAAGGCTCTGATTAATTACCCTGAGGGAACCTTTTTGTAAAAAGGTTCCCTCAGACTCCCTCCAAAAACTTTTAACGCCCTGCGGATCACCCCGATTTTGCTTGCAAAATCGGGGTGATCCGCAGGGCATTGAAAGTCTTTGAAGGGGGTCTGGGGGAAACTTTCTACAGAAAGTTTCCCCCAGAGTGATTAATTAGACCTTCCATAAAGTTTCCTTAAGAGAACGCGGTGAGAAAGTTTCTCGTTTCAGCGGTCCTGTTCATGATCGTCGTCCTTTTCGTTGCGGCCGTGGCCTTCCTCTTCCTCGTGGACACGGCGCCACTTACGCGGGGGCAGTACCTGAGGACGTACGCCAGGCTGACGGTTTTCAAGTACACGGGGCTCATGGAGCCCGGCGAGTGGGAGACGGCGGTTCTGTACAGGTGGAGCTGCACGGGCCTGTGCCACGGCGCCGAGCCTATCGAGACGTCGCGCCATACGGCCAAGGAGTGGGACGAGATAATCGACAGGATGATAAGGAGAAACGGCGCCTTCATAAACGAGCGCGAGGCCCGCGTCATATCGTCCTACCTCCTCAAGAACTTCGCAAGCAACGTGCCGACCATACTGTCGCCGTCGGCCAACAAGTTTCTCAAGAGCTACCTCTGGAAGAGCGACTTCGGCGAGAACGACCTCTACGTCGACGTGGTCTACACGCCGCCCGGCTACGACGAGATACTGCGCGGTTTCATCGACGCCGAGCGCTACGACCTGAAAGGCAAGCTCGTCTTCCGGGTCTACTTCAACACCCACCAGGGCAAGCTCGACCCCTTCGACCTCATGAAGATGGCGGAGCTGCGCGATTCCGAGGGCCGCGGCTACCGGCCCCTGGACTGGAAGGTGACTTACGAGAGCGGAGACAAGCATCACAGGGAAGGCATCCTCAGGTTCGAGCGCGCGCCCATGGGTGAGTCCATGGAGCTGGTCATGCGGGGGCTGCCGGGCCGCAGGGAGAGGGTCTTTTACTGGAAGCTGCCCATACCGCCGTTTGAAAAGGGAGATAAGCGATGAGACTGCTTTCAGCGGGGACGCCGCTGCGGCTGCTGGCGGCCTTCGTCGTCGCGGCCGCGCTCCTTGTGCAGGCAGGCTGCGATGACGGCGGACGGGAGAGTCCGCTGCGAAAGAACCTGCCCAACGAGGGGGACCCGGCCCCGGACTTTACGCTCAGGAGCTTCGACGGCGAAGAGATCGCCCTTTCCACCCTCAAGGGCTCGCCGGTGGTGCTCAACTTCTGGGCCTCCTGGTGCGGGCCCTGCCGCTCCGAGGCCGAAGACCTGGAAAAGGTATGGCAGGAGTTCCGCGGCTCCGGCGTGCGTTTCATAGGCGTGGCCATCCAGGATACGGAAGAGAAGGCGACGGCCTTCATCGAGGAGTTCGGCCTCACCTACCCGAACGGCCTCGACGATTCGGGAGAGATAGCGGCGGCCTACAAGATATACGGCGTGCCCAAGACCTTCGTAATCGACCGGCAGGGACGTTTCTCCTACATACACATGGGCGCCATAAAGGCCGCCATACTGGTGGAAGCGATAAAGGAGGTCCTTTGACGGGGGCTTCCGTCACGGGGGATCAGCGCGGGGAGGCGTGAAGATGCGCGTCATCGCCATACTCTCGGTCCTGTGTTCGCTCCTTCTGGGGTGCGACACCGGAGGAGGCGGGCCCGGCGTGCTGGCTACGGGCCGGGCGCCGGACTTCACGCTCACCCTCACCACCGGCGAGAAGGTGACGAAGCGGGACTTCGCGGGCAGGCCCCTGGTGCTGGTCTTCATGGCCGAGTGGTGTCCCTGCTCCAACGAGTCTGCGCCGGTCTTCAAGGAGGCCTACGAGAGGTACCACCCCCGGGGGGTCGAGTTCCTCCTCATAGGCTTCCAGGACTCGCGCTCCAAGTTCCGGCGGTTCGTCGAGAGGGAGCGTTTCCCCTTCCCCGCAGGCTACGACGAGGGCGACGCCATAGGCGCAAGCTACGGCGTCAACGCCCCGCCCACGACCTTCTTCATCGGCCCCGACGGCGCGATCCGCAATGCCTACTACGGCAAGATCGACGACATCAACGTGCTCGTCACCTGGATAGAACAGCTCCTCGACGAGCCCCCGGCCGGAGCCGGGGGGACGGGCGGGGCGTGAGGCGGGGGAGGGAGCGGATACGACCATGGCGCCCGGTTACTTTGAGACCTTTTTCGGCGGATTCGCCGCGTTCTTTTCGGTCTGGCAGCTCTGCATATTCCAGGTAACGCCCTTTTACATCGCCTTCATGGTGGCGGCCCGCCTCCTTTCGCGCCGGGGCGGCCGGGGGAGCTCGGGCGCGGTCCTCGCGGTGACCGCCTTGGGCCTTGCCGTCTCTTTCAGCCTCGTCTTCGGTATCATGGGGGTGCCCCACGTGGGCGTGGGCGGTGTGATACTGAGAAACCTCAAGCTCTTGAAGCTGCTCGCCGGCGCCTTCATCATCGTTAGCGCCGCGGTGCTCATGCTGCCGGCCCTCAGGGTCGGCGTCGGCGTCCGGACGGCCGCCGCGCTTTCACCCCTCGCCGGCGCGGCCTTCGCCATCGGATACTCGCCCTGCATCTCGCCCGCCCTGGCGGCGGCTCTCAACTTCGCAAGGAGCCCGGACGGAGGCGGCAGGGGGCTTGTGCTGGTCGTCCTTTACGGCGCCGGCATGGCGGCGGCGCTCACGCTCACAGGCGCGGCCTTCATGGCCGCGGCCGGATGGCTTGCGGCCCGCAGGCGCACCGCAAGGGTGCCCGCCGCCGGTCTCGTCGCCGCCGCCGCCGTCTACATGACCATGGGCGTTCTGCTCGTCACGGGACTGATGCTGCGCTACAAGGCCTTTCTGGTGAACTTTTTCTGACGGCCGCCGGCGGGCCGGCGAAGCCGTGATCGATTGCCCTGGGGGAAACTTTCTGTGGAAGGGCCACAGGCCCACGTTTCCGTCAGTGCAATAAATCAGAGTTTCCCAAAAAGTTTCCGCGGGGAGATTGATCGGGCTTTCCCTGAGTTGTGGGCGGGCCGCAGCGGAGGCCGGAGGAGATACCCTTTGGAGAGCCGTTTCAGCGCCGCCGCCATGGCGGTCCTCGAAAGGCGTTACCTCGCCCGGGACGAATCGGGCGAGGTGGTGGAGACGCCGGAGGAGATGTTCCGCCGCGTGGCGGCCAACGTGGCGTCGGCCGAGAGAAAGTGGGGCGGCGGGGACGAAGCGGCCCGCTGGGAAGGGCTCTTTTTCGAGGCCATGAGCGGGCTCGAGTTCCTCCCCAACTCGCCGACGCTCATGAACGCAGGGCGCACGCTCCAGCAGCTCGCCGCCTGTTTCGTCCTTCCCGTGGAGGACTCCATCGAGTCCATCTTCGAGGCCGTGAAGCTCGCGGCCGTCATCCACCAGTCCGGCGGCGGCACGGGCTTTTCCTTCAGCCGCCTGAGACCGGAGAACGACATCGTGAGCTCCACCGGCGGGCTCTCGAGCGGCCCCCTCTCCTTCATGCGGGTCTTCGACGCCGCCACCGACGCCATCCGCCAGGGAGGGGCGCGCCGGGGCGCCAACATGGCCGTGCTGAGCATAGACCACCCCGACGTGGAGAAGTTCATAAGGGCCAAGGGCAGCCCCGGCGAGTTCCACAACTTCAACCTCTCGGTGGCCGTGACCGACGCCTTCATGGAGACGGCGCGAACCGGCGGGGAACACCGTCTCGTAAACCCGCGCACCGGCGAGCAGGCGGCCGTGAAGGATGCGGCCGGGCTCCTCGAGCTCCTCTGCCGCAACGCCTGGGAGTGCGGAGAGCCCGGCGTGCTCTTCATGGACGCCGTCAACAGGGCGAACCCCACGCCGCGGACAGGGACCATCGAGGCGACCAACCCCTGCGGCGAGCAGCCGCTCCTCCCCTACGAGGCATGCAACCTGGGCTCCATCAACCTATCGCGCATGGTGCGAAACGGGCCGGCCGGGCCGGAGATAGACTACCGGCGGCTCGGAGAGCTCACGGAGCTCGCCGTGCGCTTCCTCGACGACGTGATCGAGGTCAACCGCTACCCGGCCCCTCCCATAGAGGCGGCCACGAGGCTCAACAGAAAGATCGGCCTCGGTGTCATGGGCCTTGCCGACATGTTCATAAGACTCGGCCTCGTCTACGGGAGCGACGAGAGCCTCTCGGTGGCCGGGGAGCTCATGACCTTCATAGGCGAACGCGCCAGGGCGGCCTCCCGCGCCCTCGCCTCCAGCCGCGGCCCGTTCCCCAACTTCAGGGGCAGCATATACGACCGGCCCGGCGCCCGTCCCCTGCGAAACGCCACGGTCACGACCATCGCGCCCACCGGCACGCTCAGCATCATCGCCGGCGTGAGCTCCGGCATAGAGCCCCTTTACGCCGTAAGCTACAGGAGGCGGATGCTCGACGACCTTGAGATGGAGCTTGTGAGCCCGCTCTTCGTCGAAACCGCCGAAAAGGGAGGGTTTCTGAGCGAAGACCTGGTGAAACATATCGAGGCCGGCGGTTCGATAAGAGAGAGGCCGGACGTGCCCGACGAGGTGAAGAGACTCTTCGTGACGGCTCTTGAGGTCGACCCGCTCGATCACGTGCGGATGCAGGCCGCCTTCCAGCGCCACACGGACAACGCCGTGAGCAAGACGGTCAACCTGCCTGACAGCGCGACGGTCGAAGACGTAAGGCGCGTGGTCGTCACGGCCCACGAGCTCGGGTGCAAGGGTGTGACCGTGTACCGCAGCGGAACGCGGGCGGGCCAGGTGCTGGCCTGCCAGGGGGCGCGGCCCTGCTGAGAGGCGCCGGGGGGAACCTTTTGCAGAAGGTCCCCCCGGGGTAATCGGTCGGAATTTTCCGAAAATACAAGGGGGGATACATGAAGAAGATTGCGCCATCGATCCTTTCGGCCGACTTCACCGTGCTCGCCGACGAGCTCACGGCGGTGGAGACGGCCAAGGCCGACTATATCCACATCGACGTCATGGACGGACGCTTCGTGCCCAACATAACGATCGGACCCTTCGTGGTCGAGGCCGTGCGCCGGGCGACGACGCTTCCGCTGGACGTGCACCTCATGATAGAGGAGCCCGAGCGTTACGCGGGCGCCTTCGCCAAGGCCGGGGCCGACATCATAACCATACACGTCGAGGCGACGGCCCATCTGCACAAGGCCGTGCAGGCCGTAAAAGAGCAGGGCGTGAGCGCTGGAGTCGCCGTGAACCCCGGCACACCCCTGTCGGCCGTGGAAGAGATCATAGGGTACGCCGACCTGCTGCTCGTCATGTCGGTCAACCCGGGCTTCAGCGGCCAGGATTTCATAGAGCCCGTGCTCCAGAAGGTGGCCCGCGCAAGGGAGATGCTCGACGGACGGGGCCTTAAGGCCGAGCTCGAGGTGGACGGCGGCATAAAGCTCGGCAACATCAAGGCCGTCTCCGACGCCGGGGCCGACGTGTTCGTGGCGGGCTCGGCCGTCTTCGGAAGCGACGACTACAAAAAGACTATCCGGGCCATGAAAAAGGAGATAACTCCAAGGCGATGAGCGCCGACAGCGGCCGCTGTCCTTGAAAAAAGACCTCCCCTGTGGTTTAATGTTAAGGAAGCTCTGATTAATTGCACTGAGGGAACCTTTTTGTAAAAAGGTTCCCTCAGACTCCCTCCAAAAACTTTTAACGCCCTGCGGTTCATCCCGATTTTGCAAGCAAAATCGGGA
>DRME01000101.1 GCA_011375175.1 Deltaproteobacteria bacterium
CCGCCGCACCTTTTGCCCCTTGACTTGCCCCCCTCTAAGTGCCATAATCAAAGGCAAAGATAATAAGGGAAGCCCTGATTTATTGCACTGAGGGAACCTTTTTGTAAAAAGTTTCCCCCAGGGTAATTAATCAGAGTTTCCCTAAGGAAATCCCCCGGGGTGGCCATGGGACGCTCCGCGGCTCTTCGTCCGGCGTATGGGACGGGCGTTGCGGGCCGCCGTCACCGGCCTTGAAAGGGAATCCCGTGGCCCGCGTCGTCGCGGGGAATCGGGAACGGACCCGCCACTGTGAACGGGACGAAATCCGCTGTTGACCACTGGCGGCATGAGGGCCGCCGGGAAGGTGCGGAGAGTAGGGTGAACCGTGAGTCAGGAGACCTGCCCCGCCGGGACCTCACGACGTTCTTCGAAGGTAAAGAAGGTGGGGGCTTTGATTGACCGTCGGCCTGCTCTTGACCTGTCAAGGAGCGGGTTTTTTGTTCCCTGCCGGAGGAGGCGCAAGCCGCAGCACTCCGGTCCGATCCAGCCATGGAGGTGTTCTCTCGGTGCAGTCAGCGAAAAAGGCCGTGCTCCTTCTCGGCCACGGCAGTCCCATAAGCGAGGCCAATGAGCCGCTCAGGCAGGTGGCCGACGAGATAAGACGACGGGGGCTCTACGACCTCGTGGAGGCGGCCTTTCTCCAGTTCGAAGAGCCCGACTTCCAGAAGGGCGTGGATATCCTCGCCGGCAGGGGCGCCACCGAGATAGCCCTCATGCCGTTCTTTCTCTACACGGGCGCCCACGTATCCAAGGACCTCCCCCGCGAGCTCGACGAGGCGAAAGGGCGCTACGGCCGCATCCGCTTCCGCATGACCCGCAACATCGGTTATGACCCGAGGCTCGTGGACATCGCCGTGGAGCGCATAGAGGAGGCCGCGGCCCCGGGCGAAGGGGTCGGTGACGGGCGCGCCGCCCCGGCGGACCGCCATCCCATCGAGGCCGAGAGTTTCCGCATCATAGAGGAAGAGATCGACCTCGCCGGCTTCGGCCCCGTGGAGCGCGAGGTCGTCAAGCGCGTCATCCACGCAACGGCCGACTTCGACTTCAGGGACATACTCGCTTTCAGCCCCGGCGCCGTGAAGGCCGGCTGCGCGGCGTTTGCACGGGGCGCTCCCGTCATAACCGACGTGCGTATGGTGGAAGCCGGCATATCGCGCGCAAGGCTCGGGGGCTTCGGCTCCAGGCTCTTCTGTTTCTCTTCCGACGCCGATGTCGTCGCCGCGGCCAGGCGAAGGGGCATGACGCGCACGGCCGCATCGATGCGCAAGGCGGCGGGGCTGCTCGACGGGGCCGTGGTCGTCATCGGCAACGCGCCGACGGCCCTGGTGGAGCTCATAAAGATGGCCGCCGAAGGCGGGCCGCGCCCCTCTCTCGTCGTGGGCCTGCCCGTCGGTTTCGTCGGCGCCGCCGAATCGAAGCAGGCGCTCATGGACTCGGGACTCGAATACATCACCTCGGCGGGGAGAAAGGGCGGCACCAGCGCCGCCGTGGCGGCCGTCAACGCCCTTCTCATCGAGTGCGCCTCGCCGGCGCTCAACCTGTAACCGTTGCCATGGGGCCGCGTTCCGCGCTTCGGCCCTGCAAACCACCCAAGGAGGAGAGGCTATGGAAAAGACCTTTTCAGGTGAAGGCTCGCTGGCTGCTTCGGCCGGACAGGCGGTGCTTCTCGTGGCCGTGGCCTGCGCCATGATTGTCATCGCCTACGGAATAGAGGCCGTGGCCCCCGGCGTGCACGACGCCTTCCACGACTTCAGGCATACCATCGGTATGCCCTGTCATTGAGGGGACGCCGTGTCGCAGCCGTCATCGCGATTGAGACGGGGGCTCACCGCGGGCCTTGCCGCAGGGGCCGTGTGGGGGGTCGTATCCTTCGCCGCAGGCGCCGTCTCCGGCATATTCGAGTACGAGAGCGGCGTGGTCCATAACCTTGCGGCCTTCGCCGTCGCCGGCTCGCTCTTCGGGGCCGTGACCGGAGGCTTTCTCGCGCTCCTATACGACAGGCTCCCCGCAGGCCGCGGAATAGTCAAGGCGGTCGTCGTATCGACGCTTCTGTGGCTGCTCCTTCGCATCGGCGGCTCCCTGCTCTCCGCCATCGAGCCCATGCGCTACCACGGGGTGACGGCCGAGACCATGCAGGGGCTGGTCCTGGCCGCGGTGCTTGGAGTGCTCGTGGGGGTCTTCTGGGAGAAGGGCGCGGCGGCGGAGAAGGCCTGAAGGCCGTCTGTATCGAGGTCCCTCTTCCATGATCCCTCCCCGGCGGAGCGTCCCCGGCGCGCCGAAGAAGGCCCTGCGACGGGGATTCACCACCGGCACGGCCGCGGCGGCCGGGGCCAAGGCGGCGGCCCTCGCCCTTTTGAGGGGCGAGAGGGTCCGAAGCGTGGACGTGACGCTTCCGCGCGGCGGTGTGCTCGCCGTGGCTGTCAGGGAGGTGGCGGCCAGCGGCGGCAGGGCCGAGGCTACGGTCGTAAAGGACGGCGGCGACGACCCCGACGTGACCGACAAGGCCGAGATCGTCACGGCCGTGGAGCTCCTTGAAGACGCCGCCCCCGGCTTCGTGGAGATCCGCGGCGGCGAGGGCGTTGGCACCGTCACGAAGCCGGGCCTCAAGGTGCCGGTCGGGGAGCCGGCCATAAACCCCGTGCCCCGGCAGATGATCCGCAAGAGCGTTGCCGAGGCGGCCGGGGGCGTTGCGCCGCAGCCCGCCCTGCGCGTCACCGTCACCGTGCCCGACGGCGCAAGGCTCGCCGCGGCGACCATGAACGCCCGCCTCGGCATCGTCGGAGGCATATCTATCCTCGGCACCACCGGCGTGGTAGAGCCCCTCTCGCTCGACGCCTACCGTCACTCCATAAGCTGCGCCCTCGACGTGGCCGCGGCGGCCGGCCTCCAGGAGGTCGTCCTCTCCACCGGCAGGACGAGCGAGCGCGTCGTCCAGTCGGTGCTCGACCTCCCGGAGACGGCCTTCATACTCACCGGCGACCACATGGGCTTCGCCCTCGACGAGCTCCGGCGCAGACCCACCATCTCGCGCGTCACCATAGCGGCCCAGTTCGGCAAGATGACCAAGCTCGCCTCCGGCGCCTTCGCAACCCACTGCTCCGATTCGGCCGTGAGCCTCCCTTTCCTCGCCTCCCTCGCGGCGGGGGCTGGCGCCGACAGGGCCGCGGTCAGGGCCGTGGAGCGGGCCAACACGGCGCGCCACGCCTTCTTCATGCTCGCCCGGCTGGGTCTTCGCGGCGTCTACGGAAAGGTGGTCGAGCTCGTCAGAAAAGGGGCTTGCGCCCGGTGTGCCGGCGCACGTGGTGCCGGCGTCGAGGTGAGGGTGATCCTCGTGGGCTTTGACGACGAGGTGGCGGCCCTAACAGGGCCGCCGCTTTGATTGCCCTGGGGGAAACTTTCTGTAGAAGGGCCGCAGGCCCGCGTTTCCCCCAGCTCCATCGTATGTTGTTCGGGTCTCCGGCTGTACCGGGGGGGCGGGCCGCGCCAGGCGGGATTTTTTTACGCCTTTGCGGCCCGAACCCCCGGTACAGCCCCCCCCGAGGCGGCCGCCGCGGGCAGTCTGAGGGAATCTTTTTACAAAAGGGTTCCCTCAGTCACGGAGGCCGTCGGCCGGAGGTTTGTTCGATTTCGCGCATTGAGCCGCGGTCGGGAGGGTGCGCGTGATATACGTGATAGGCGTAGGTATCGAGGGGCGGGGCTCGCTCTCGTCGCGGGCCATGAGACTCATCGACGGGGCCGGTCTTCTCGGCGGCGGCGCAAGGCACCTGGCCGAGTTCCCCGGCTTCCAGGGGGAAAGGATCGAGTTGAGGGGCGGCGTCGACGCCTTCCTCGACGCCCTCTCGGCCTACCTCGAACGCTCCGGCGGACGCCGCGCCGTGGTGCGCCACGCCGTGGTGCTCGCCACCGGAGACCCCCTGCTCTTCGGCATAGCCGAGCGGATCATAGAGCGTTTCGGAGAGCCCATGGTGGAGGTCATCCCCAACGTGAGCATCGTCCAGGAGGCCTTTGCCAGGATCAAGCGCCCCGAGAAGGGGCTTGCCGTCGTGAGCGTGCACGGCGGCGGCTCGGGCCGGGGGCTCGATGGGGCGGTCCGCCGGATCGCCGGCCACGAGAGGATCGCGGTCTTCACCGACAGGGAGAACACCCCTTCGCGCCTGGCGCGGGCGCTGCTCGACGCCGGGCTCGCCGGCTACAGGGCCTATGTCTGCGAGAGGCTCGGCATGGACGGCGAGAGGATATGGTCCGGTACGCTGCGCCGCCTCTCCATGTACTCGGCCTCGGACCCCAACATCGTCATACTCGAAAGGGAAGGTCGCCGACCGGGGCCTGAGGGCGTCGAGCCCGTCGTGCCGGGCGTGCACATCGGGCTGCCCGTCTCCAGCTACCGCTGCCGCTCCGGACTTGTCACGGCGCCGGAGGTGAGGCTCGCCGTGCTGTCGAGACTCGAGCTCGGCCCGGGCCGCACGCTCTGGGACATCGGCGCCGGTTGCGGCTCCGTGGCCGTGGAGGCTGCCCTCCTCTGCCGCCCAGGAAGGGTCGTGGCCGTGGAGAAGGAGCCATCGAGGGTCGAGGAGATAAAGGAGAATGCGCGGCGCTTCGGCGCCGCGAACGTGGAGGTCGTCGAGGGGAGGGCCCCGGCCTGCCTCTCGGGTCTCCCGGCGCCCGACGCCGTCTTTGTTGGAGGCGGCGGCGCCGACGCGGCCTCCATCATGGCCCGCGCCGCAAGGCGGCTGAAGGCGGGTTCTCCCCTGGTGGTCAACGCCGTTACCGTCGAGACCCTCTCGGCGGCGGCGGCGTTCTTCAGCAGGAGGGGGTGGGAGTGGGATGTGACCTCCATAGCCGTGTCGAGGACGAAGGAGCTCGCGGGACTGAAGATGATGAAGGCCGAAAACACGATCCACGTCGTAAGGGGCAGGAAGCCGGACGGAGGCGCGGCAGGGGGACGATGAGCGCCGTCGCCGCCACACTCTACGGCGTGGGCGTGGGGCCGGGAAGACCGGAGCTCCTCACGCTCGAGGCCGTGCGCGTCGTCGGTCGGGCCCCGGTGGTGGCCGTGCCGGCCACGGGGGCCGAGGGCGCGGGGCTCGCCCTCTCGGTCGTCGAGAGTGTCGTCGACCTCTCGGAAAAGGAGATCATGGAGCTTGCCTTTCCCATGACAAGGGACGAGGCCGTAAGGAGAGGGGCGAGGCGAGCGGCGGCCGGACGCATCGCATCGAGGCTCCGTGAGCCCTCTGACGTGGCCTTCCTCACCCTCGGAGACCCGCTCTTCTACAGCACCTTCGGCTACATGGCGGCCCTTGTAAGGGAGATGGCCCCGGAGACGGAGGTGAAGGTGGTACCTGGTGTCACCTCCATAAGCGCCTGCGCCGCTGCGGCCGGCGCCGTGCTCGTCGAGGGGCGGGAGAGCATGGCCGTCATCGCCGACCCGCGCGACACCGAGGGCCTGAAGGAGGCGCTCGAGCGCTTCGACACGGTGGCGGTCATGAAACTCAAGGGCGCCGCCAGGGAGGTGGCCCTGGTCATTGAAGAGGCGGGCCTTGCAGAGAGCGCCGTCTTCGTAGAGAGGGCCGGCTGGCCCGGAGAGCGCGTCCTGCGCGATGTCGGCGCGCTTGCTGAAGGGGATGAGGCCGACTACTTCTCCATTGTGATTGTAAAGAGGTCGGGTTTCTGATAAAATATCTCGATTGCGCTTGCCGGAGGCGGTGCCGGTAGGGGGCAAGAACAAAAACATCGAGGAGTCGTTATGAACCGGATTGTTCGTGCCGCCCTTGTCGGCATCCTTCTCGTCACGGCTGCGGCCTGTTCCAAGACCCCGGACGACGCCCGCAAGGAGATCGAGTCCAGGGGGGTCCGCTACACGGCCGACTCGTTCATCGCCGCCGCCGCCGAGGGCGACATTAAGCTGCTGCGCCTCTTTCTCACGGCGGGCATGGACCCCGATACGAAGAACCGCTTCGGCAGCACGGCCCTCATAGAGGCGGCAAGGAACGGCCGTGCCGCCGCGGCGGCCGAACTCATCGACGCCGGCGCCGACGTCAACGCCTCCACGAAGAGCGGGACCACGGCCCTCATCTTCGCCGCATGGGAGGGCCACGCCGACCTTGTAAGGCTGCTCCTCGAAAAGGGCGCCGACCCTTCGGCAAAGGACTTCATGGGAGATTCGGCCCTCAAGGCGGCAAGGGATAACGGACAGAACGAGGTGGCGCGCATCCTCGAAAAGGCCGGCGCCGCGCCTTGATTACACTGAGGGAACCTTTTTGTAAAAAGGTTCCCTCAGACTCCCTCCAAAAACTTTTAACGCGAGTTGGTTTCCCCCTGTTTTGCCGAGCAAAACAGGGGGAAACCAACTCGTATTAAAAGTCTTTGAAGGGGGTCTGGGGGAAACTTTCTACAGAAAGTTTCCCCCAGGGCAATTAATCAGAGCTTCCCCGGGCTGGGCTTTCTTTGACAAGAGGCTCGTTTTTTGTTACATAGATGGCATGGGGATAAAGGGCAGGCTCGAGGACATAGCCCTTGTCGAGATAATCGAGGTCTTTTCGGCGAGCAGGGAGACGGCCGCCGTGCACCTCAGCTCCGAGGAGGGGCACGGTCTCGTGTATCTGAAAGACGGTGTTATCACCCACGCCACCTTCAGGGACCTTCGCGGCAAGGCCGCCTTCGACAAGCTCATTGCGATAAAAGAGGGCGATTTCGATGTTGAGCGGGGGCTTGTGGCCGGCAGCGAGACGATTCCACCGGACAAGGCGGCCGGGGGGCTGAAGGGCGCCGCCCCCGCCGCTGACGCGGCCGGCATGGCCGTGCAGACGGCGTCCATAGAGGTCCCCCATCCTCCGGCCCAAGGGACGCTCGACCCCCGGTCGGACGCCATAATAGACAATCTCCTCGAACTGGGTATCCTGGAGAAGAGCGACGGGCGCAATTGAAGGACGGCGGAGCGAACATAGAGGCCCTTGACCACCATGTCCCCAAGGTCGCCGTCATAGGGGCCGACAAGGACGGACTCAGTCTTCTTCCGCTCCTGCTCAAGGACAACCCCCTCGGAAAGCTCGCCCTCATAGTCGATCCCAACCGCGAGGCCATGCTCTTCAAGCTCGGAGAGCTGGGCTACAGGGTCTCGGGCCAGATAGACCTCAAGATATCGTCGGACCTGGAGGAGCTGAAGAGGGTGGCGGGCCTGCGGGTCATCATCAACTCGCTCCAGGACGAGGCGACGGCGGCGGCCCTCGACGACCCGGCCCTGCGGGACGTCGAAAAGCTCAGCCCCCTCGGCGCAAGGCTCCTTCTCGGCGCGCGCAACCTCGTAAGCGTCCGCGCAAGCGGCGCCCCCTACGTGGCCAGAGAGGCCGACCTCCTGGCCACACTCCGCGAGATCACCGACGCGCTCCATCTGAGCGCTTCGCGCGAGGAGCTCTTCTCCGTGGTGCTTCGCGTGGCCCTGGAGTCGCTCCGCGGCGAGAGGGGCTCGCTCATGCTCGTCTCCCGCGCCGACGGGCGGCTCACCATGCCGGTGGCCGTCGGCATGGACGAGGAGGTGAGGCGCAAGATACGCGTGCCCATCGGCTCGGGCATAGCGGGCCGCATGGTGCAGGAGAAGAAGCCGCTTCTCATAAGAGGCAAGATCGACGGCGGCTTCGCTCCCCCCGGCACGAGGCGCGACGTGAAGTGCGCCGTCTGCGTCCCCCTCGTCTCGGGAGGCGAGGTGCTCGGCGTCCTCAATGTCAATTCCCACGAGTCGGAAGACGCCTTCGGCGAGCAGGACCTCAACTTCCTCACCAACTACGCATCCATCACGGCCTCCATAGTACGCCGCGCCATCGAGCTCGACGACATGAAGCTCGACTCGCTCAAGCTCGACTTCCTCAAGGACGTCGAGTTCTTCATGTCCTCCACCGTGCCGCTTCGCCAGCGCCTGGGCATGATATGCGGCAAGCTCTCCGGTGTCGTGCCGGGCCTTACGGCCTTCATATACCTCTACGACGACACGAAACGCAAGCTCGAGCTCGGCGGGTCGAGCGTAAACGGCCTGAAGGACGCAACGCCCGTGAGTCTCGCCATGGGCGAAGGGCTCGAGGGGTCGGTGGCGGTGGAGGACGCCGAGGAGGTCGTGCTCGTCGACCGGTGCTGCGAGGGACGTTTCCGCAGGGCCTATGTCTCCTTTCCCCTCCGGGCCAAGGGGCGCTTCCTCGGCACCCTCAACGGCCAGATAAGCTCGGTCAGGGGGCTCACCGAGTTCTACGAGTCTTTTCTCCGGGAGGCGGCTTCCTATCTGGCCGACAGCGTGCTCAGGCACCTCGAGGAAGAGCGCGAGGCCGCGCGCATCCAGAAGCTCCTCTCGGTGGACGACATCGGCATAGACATCGTCTCCATACGGGAGCCCCGCGAGCTCATGGACAAGGTGACCACCGCCGCCGCCATGCTCATCGGGGCCGAGGGCGCCGTGCTGAGGCTGCGGAAGGACGCGGGCAAACAGCGCTTCCAGGTCGTCTCTTCCTTCGGCACCGACGACAGGGGGGTGAAGGAGCGTTTCCTGGCCGTGGAGAAGGATGTGGTCGCCGAGGCCGTGAGGCGCAACGAGACCACGGTCTGCCTCGACCCCGAGAAGGGGAGCCCCTTCATAAGGAGCGTCATGGCGAGGCCCATCCACCAGAAGGGCATGATAACGGGCGTGCTGACCCTCTTCAACAAGGTGAGCGAGACGACGCACGACAACTACGGCTTCACGGCCGTGGACAAGAGCCTCCTCTCCCGCTTCGCCCTGTACGTGGAGCGGGCGCTCTCGTACCTGCGCCAGGGCACGCTCTCCGTGGCGTCGGAGGGACGGGACCTATCGCAGTGCCGGCTCCTCGATGTGGAGCGCCGCGTGGAGGAGGAGGTCAACAGGGCCAAGAGGTTTTCGCGCAAGTTCGTGCTCGCAACGCTTCGTTTCTCCTGGATCAAGGAGTACCGGCCCGAGGCGAAGGCCGAGTTCGTCGGCAAGTTCATCGACTTTACGCGCAAGAAGGTGCGCACCTTCGACCAGCTCCTCACACTCGACGAGGATACGCTGGCCTTTCTGCTCCTCGAGACCGACGAGCGCGCCTCGCGCGTCTTCGCCACCCTGGCCGAGGCGACGAGCCGCCACGCCGACTTCGGCAAGGCCTTCGCCGACGGGGACGTGGAGCTCTATTACGGCTACTCGATCTATCCCGACAGCGGGGACAACTTCGCCGACCTCTTCAGCCGGGCCTCGCAGCGCACGAAACTGGACCTGGAGAAGGTCTTCAGATGAGAGGCGTTGCGGGAGACTCCCGCGGGGAAGGCTCCGAGTCCGCCGGGCCGCGGGCGGCGGACGGCGCGCAGACGATATGATAAAGGTAAGATTCTTTGCAAATCTCAGGGACCTGGCCGGCTGCGAGACGGCGCAGGTGGACCTCGCCGGGGTGACGGCCGCGCGGCTCAGGGAGGCGCTTGCAGAGCAGTTCCCGGCCCTCGCCCAGGCGCTTGGAAGCCCGAGCGTAAAGCTCGCCGTAAACCAGGAGTTCGCAGGGGACGACACCGTCATCGCCGACGGCGACGAGGTCGCCCTCCTGCCACCATTCTCAGGCGGTTGAGAGAAGATGACATCGAAGGGACTCGTAAGGGTACAGCAGGAGGACTTCTCCGTGGAGGAGACGGTCAGGGCCGTCAAGGAGAGCTCCCGGAGCATAGGCGCCGTGGTGAGTTTCCTCGGCACGGCCCGCGACATATCGGGCGGCGAGGAGATAACGGGCCTTCACTTCGAGCATTACCCCGGCATGGCCGAGAAGAAACTCGAGGAGATACGCCGCCGGGCGCTCGAGAACTTCAACATCATCGAGATGGCCGTGATCCACAGGACAGGCCCCATCGATATAGGCGAGAACATCGTGCTCGTCGTGGCCGCCTCGCGCCACCGCAACGATTCGTTCATGGCCTGCGAGTGGGCCATCTCCGAGCTCAAGCGCATAACCCCCATATGGAAACGGGAGACCACGGCCGGAGGCGAGGTATGGGTGAGCGAGCATCCGTGAGCGCCGGCGGGCCCTTCACCGGGAGCCCGGTGTCATGATCAGGGCGGCCATACTCACCATGAGCGACAAGGGCTCTCGCGGCGAGCGCGAGGACCTGAGCGGCAGGGAGATAGAGCGCCTCATCGCCCCGCTCCCGGCGCGGGTCTGCGCCTACGAGGTCATACCCGACGAGCGCGGGCTCATCGAGCGCAAGCTCATCGAGCTGTGCGATGAGCGCGGCCTGGACCTGGTGCTCACCACCGGCGGCACCGGCATCTCTCCGCGGGACGTGACGCCCGAGGCGACCCGCGCCGTCATCGAGCGCGAGCTGCCGGGCATGGCCGAGGCCATGCGGGCCGAGAGCCTGAAGAAGACGCCCAACGCCATGATCTCCCGCTCCGTCTGCGGCACGAGGGGCTCCACACTCATCGTGAATCTGCCGGGAAGCCCCAGGGCCGTGCGCGAGAACCTCGAGGTCCTGCTCCCGGCCCTCGCCCACGCCATAGACAAGCTCAGGGGCAGCGACGCCGACTGCGCCGCGCCATGAAGCTCGTCCGTCCCGGCGCCTTGAGTTCCGGCACCTCCACCGGCACAGCCTTCTCCTTGTGCGACGGCAGGTTGCGGGGCCGCGTCCCCCTCCCCTTCGGCCGCCGTTCCAATAGGACCGCTGTTTTCCCTGAAAGACAAGACAAAATATTGACATTATGATTCTTATGCTTTATAATCATATTTGATTCCGGTTGTTCAAGTTGTTTGAGTTCGCGGGCGCTCCTTCGTTACCATCTGCCGGAGGCGGGCCGGAACTGACAGGGGCTTTTACATCATGATGGTTACCGCCAAGCGCAAGGTCCTGCTGGTTGAAGACAACGAGTCGGTCTGCGAGGCCGTGAGCGAGATGCTCGCCATGGCCGGCTACGAGGTGAAGGCCCTGGACAGGGGCGAAGGGGCCGTGGAGATGGTCAAGGACTTCGCCCCCGACATCCTGCTGACGGACCTGAAGCTGCCCGGCATGGACGGCATAGAGGTCGTCCGCCGGGTGAAGGAGACGGACCCCAACGTGGCCTGCATAGTCATAACGGGCTACGGCACCGTGGAGAGCGCCGTGGACGCCATGAAGGCCGGCGCCTTCACATACCTGAGAAAACCCTACGAAAAGGACGAGCTGCTCGTCATCCTCGACAAGGCCTACGAGGTCCACTCGCTCACCAAGGAGAACAGGAGCCTGCGCCGCGAGATGAAGCGCCGCTCCATCGACGCCATCCTCGGCACGAGCGAGGCGATTCAGAACATCCGCGACATCATAGAAAAGGTCGCCGACACGGACTCCACGGTGCTCATCCTCGGCGAGAGCGGCACCGGCAAGGAACTCGTCGCCAGGGCCCTCCACTACCAGAGCTCGCGCAGCGACAAGCCCTTCGTTCCCATAAACTGCGGCGCCATACCGGAGGACCTGCTCGAAAGCGAGCTCTTCGGCTACGAGAAGGGGGCCTTCACCGGCGCCATAGCGACCAAGATAGGGCGCATCGAGGCGGCCGACGGCGGTACGGTCTTCCTCGACGAGATCGGAGACATGAGCCCGGCGCTGCAGGTCAAGATACTGCGCGTGCTCCAGGAAAAGGAGTTCGAGCGCATAGGCGGGCGCAAGACCATACAGGTGGACATACGGGTGGTGGCGGCCACGAACCAGGACCTCGAGAAGGCGGTGGCCGAGAGGCGCTTCCGCGAAGACCTCTTCTACAGGCTCAACGTCATACCCATCGTCCTGCCTCCCCTGCGTGAGAGGCCCGAAGACGTCACCCTCCTCGCCGACCATTTCGTAAAGACGATCTCCGAGCGCAAGGGCAAGAAGATCACGGGCTTCGCTCCGGAGGTCCTCGCCGTCTTCGAGAACTACGACTGGCCCGGCAACGTGCGCGAGCTCGAAAATCTCATCGAAAGGCTCGTCGTGCTCAAGGGCTCCGGCAGGATAGGGCTCAAGGACCTGCCGGAGCGGATGCTCGCCGGAAGGAGCGGCGGTCAACTCAAGCCGCCCCCGGCCGGGGAGCTCACCGCCGCAAGGGCGCCGTTCACCATCCCGCCCGAGGGGGTGGACTTCAACGCCCTGGTCGACAACTTCGAGCGCGAGCTCATCCTCACGGCCTTGAGGCGCGTAAACGGCGTAAAGAAGAAGGCCGCCGACTTTCTCAGGCTCAACAGGACGACCCTCATCGAGAAGATGAAGAGAAAGGGACTGATAGACGAGAAGGAGACCGTGGAGTCATGAAATTGACTCTTAGGCCCCGCCTCTGTCAAGCGCCCTGTCACCGCAGCGTCCCGGCTTCCGCGCCCCGCCACCTTCCCTCCCGCTCCAATTTCTCCTAACCGCCTGTAATATCTCGTCTTTTATCTTTCCTCTCCCGGCTCGGCCCCGGTCTGTGTCTTGGCATGAATATTGCTTGTTAGAGTTGTACGGCAGGTCCCTCTATGGGACCGCATCCAAGTCCTCATCGGGGAATTCATCCATGGCTGCAACCACGGCGCTCACATACCGGCCCCTTCGCGCTCTCGCCGCGGCACTCCTGTTGAGCGGAGCGCTCCTTCCGCCGTCCGCCGCGGCCGCCGTCCGGGAGGACGGGGCCGAGCGGGTGGTGGACATAAGGGTCGGCCGTCACAACGTCTTCCACCGCCTCGTCATAGAGCTTTCGGGCGAGACGCCCTTCCGCATCACGCGCCGCGGCGACGAGCTCGCCGTGACGATGATGGGCGTAAGGCCCGTGAAACTCCCCCTCTCAAACCATGCCACAAACCGTTTCGACGTGCTCCGCGCCGAGTCCGACAGGGACTCGGCGACCCTCGTCGTGGGGCTGCGGGGACCGGTCAAGGTCGAGAGCTCGACGAGGCGCAACCCCTTCAGGATAGTCATAGACGTCTACCGCCAGGACGACGACGAGGCCCCGGCTCCGGCGGCGGCGAGCCCCGGGGCCGGGGCCCCGAACGTCGTTCTCGTCGACACCGCGGCCGGCGACGAGAGGGCCATCCTGAGCGCCCCGGCCGCCGGCGATGCGCGGATAAGGGCGCTCCGCACAGGCGTACACCGGGGCTTTCACCGTCTCGTGGTGGAGCTGAGCCGGCCCGTAGAGGTCGATATGTCGCGCAGGGGAGAGACGGTGACGCTCACCCTGAGCGGCGCTTCGCCTCGTCTGCCCGAACCCCTCCCTTCCACGTCGATGATACGCATAACCGGCGCTTCCGGCGTGGAGAGCGGGGACGGGGCCGCCGTCACGACCCTGCGTATCGAGTCCAGGGGGCTCGGCCGCGTAAGGCGCAGCATCCGCAGAAAACCCTTCAGGGTCATCGTGGACTTCTATCCCGCCGGCAAGCGGGCGGGCCCGCAGGCGCCCCAAACGCCGCCGCCCGCTGTCAGGAGCAAGCACGACGGCTTCGTCTACAAGGGCATGGCGGCCCGTCTCATGTTCGATTCGGGCTGGCGCTGGGTCTACAGGAAACGCGTCGTGGGGATGCTGCGCGACGAGATACTGGAGACGAGGGCCGCCATGTTCGACGCCTTTTACGAGGAGCTCGGCGTTACGGCCTCGGACATGGACGGTCTCGTAAAGGAGGTCGTCTCGCACGTGGACAGGCTCAAGGCCACGGGAGAGCCCGACAGGGCTAAGCTCCTCAACGCCATACTCTATCTCCTCTACAGCGGCAAGGACCCCGACGAGCTGGCCCGCACGCTGAGAGACCACGGCGCCGACGAGTACGCGGCCCTGGGCTACTTCGTCCTCGGCGGTTACTACGAGGAGCTCGGCTTCGAGCCCGAGGCCCTGGGCTACTACGCCAGGGCGGCGGGTAGCGGCAAGTCCGCCGTCGCAACGGGGGCGGTCTTCAGGCGCGGGCTCATCCTCTACTTCATGGGACGCTACGGCGACGCCCGCGCGGAGTTCGAGAGGGCGGCCGAGGGCGGCCATCCAGGGGCGCGGCAGTGGCTGGCCAACACCCTCCTCATCGGCCACGACTTTGAGAGGGCCTGGCGCATCTACAGCAGCTCCACCGCCGGCGACCCGGTGACCCTCATGAGCATGGCCGAGATGAACATGGTGGCCGGACGCTACGCTCAGGCCGCGGCGTCGTGGGGGGACCTGGCGAGGATCCACGGCAGGGAGCCGCTTCTCGGCGCCTTCTTCACCGTCCGGCGGGCCGACAGCCTCGTGCTCGACGGTAAGCTCGAAGAGGCCGGGAGGATCTACGAAGAGCTCGCCGGGCGTCTGAAAGAGGGGGGAGAAGGGCTCGAGGCGGCGAGGCTTGCGCTGGCCGATCTCTATATCTCCTCGGGCGACGACCTCAAAAAGCGCGATGCCGAGGAGATTTACAGGGACGTGGCCTACAGCGGAGGCAGCGGCGCGGAGGCCGCCTTCCTCTCCCTCATCGACATCCTCATCGACCGCGGCGAGTACGGCGAGGCCTTCGACATGGCCGGCGAGATGGTGCAAAGGCGGCCCTCGGACCTGCTCGCCAAGAGGGCCGTCGAGCTCAAGGGCAGGATAGTCGGCCGCTGGATAAGGCGGCTCTACGAGGAAGGCGACTACATAGGGGTGGCCAAGCTCAACCTGCGCTACGGCAGGTACGTGCCCTTCGGCGAGAAGGCCGGGACCTTCATGGCCGTGGCCTCGTCGCTCGTAAAGATAGGTCTCGACGCCGACGCCGTGGACGTGCTCAAGCAGGCCGTAAAGCTCGGCGACGACGCCGTAGCCGGCGAGGCGACCCTCATGCTCGGACGCATCTACCTGAGACAGCGCGACGCCGCCGCGGTGATAAAGCTGCTGCGCGACTACGACAAGCTCTTCAAGGAGGAAGCCCGCCGGCGGGAGGCCGAGGAGATGCTCTTCAAGGCCGCCTTCTTATCCGGCGACTACGAAGAGGCGGCCGCCTACGCAGTCCCCCGCGGCAGGCCCGACCTTTCGATGCTCAAGGCCTACGCCCTCTCAAGGCTCGGCCGTTACGGGGAAGCCGAAAGGCTCTATATGAAGGCCGCCGGGCTCTTCTCGGAGGAGGGTGATGCCGGCGCCGCGGGACGGGCGTATACCGGCGCCGCCGACATGCGTTTCGCCTCGGGCCGCTACGAAGAGGCCGTGGCCCTCTACGAGAAGGCCGCCGCCGTCGGCGGCGAAGGCGCGGACCTCGAATGGATAAAGTACCGCATCGCCGCAAGTTACGAGGCGATGGAGAGAAAGGAAGACAGGGACGCCGTGCTCGGCGAGCTCATGGGGGGCGACGACGACCTCTACAGGGCATGGGCCCAGGTGGTCATGAAGGAGCCGTCCGGTGATATCTGAGAAGGGAGGCGGCCCGATGGTCGAAAGGCTCCAGGTCGAACTGCTCAACGACGCCTTCAACAGCTTCCAGGAGGCGTCGCGCCAGCTCGAGACCCAGTATGCGAGGCTTGAGCGGCGCGTGGCGTCGCTCAAAAAGGAGCTGGCCGAGAAGAACAGGGCACTTGAGCGCCACCGCCGGCTCGCGGCCATGGGTGAGATGGCCGCCAAGATAGCTCACGAGATACGCAACCCTCTGGGGTCCATCGGCATATTCGCCTCGCTCATAGAGGAAGAGGTGGACGGCGCGGGCAAGGCGGGCCGCTACGCCGCCCATATAGCCAAGGGGGTGAAGACACTGGATACTCTGCTTGGCAACATGCTCGTCTTCGCCAGGGTGCCGGAGCCGCGGCTCGCTGCGGTCGACGTCCGCGAGGTCCTCGACGAGGCGCTGACGGCCGTGCGCGGCTGCGCGGCCGACGGCGTGAAGGTCCTCAGGGACTACCGGGGCGACGGGCTCGTCATGGGCGACAGGGCCCTGCTCTCCCAGGTATTCGTCAACCTCCTCATAAACGCCTTCGACGCCGTGGGACGAAGCGGAACCGTGCGTCTTATCGTAAGGCGAAGCGGCGCCGACAGAGCGGAGATCGAGGTGCGCGACGACGGCCCCGGCATACCACGCGACCAGCTCGACCGCATATTCGACCCCTTCCACACGACAAAGGAGAAGGGCACGGGACTGGGCCTCGCCATAGTGGACACGATAGTAAAGGCCCACAGGGGCTCCATAGACGTAAAGAGCAGACCGGGAAAGGGCGCGGCCTTCATCGTGAGGCTCGCCCCGGCGCACAGGGAGTGACGGCGCTTATGAAGGACATACTGGTCATAGACGACGACGCGGCCATGAGGGCGGCCCTCGAAGAGGCCCTGCGGCGGCGCGGCTACGGGGTCGACGCCGCCGAGAGCGGCGACGAGGGGATGGACCTCTTCGGCGAAGGGGCCTACCGCATGGTCATAAGCGACATGAAGATGCCAGGAATGGACGGCATGGACGTGTTGAGGGCCGTGAAGGGGACCTCGCCGGAGACGCCGGTGCTCCTCATCACGGCCTTCGGGACCGTGGAGAAGGCCGTCGAGGCCGTCAAGGCCGGGGCCTTCGACTTCATACTCAAGCCCTTCACCCTCGAAGCACTGGAGACCATGGTCGCCAAGGCGCTCTCCCAGCGCCGGGAGCTCGAGAGCTTCGAGACCAGGGGGCGCTCGCTCATAACGGTGGACCCGGCCATGAGGAAGATCATCTCCATGGCCGCCACGGTGGCGGCGAGCGACGCAACGGTGCTCATAAACGGCGAGAGCGGCACGGGCAAGGAGCTGCTGGCCCGTTTCATCCACGGCAGGAGCCCGAGGGCCGAGAAACCCTTCGTCGCCGTCAACTGCGCGTCCATACCGGAAAACCTGCTCGAGAGCGAGCTCTTCGGCCACGAGAAGGGGGCCTTTACGGGTGCGGTGGAGATGCGCCGGGGACGCTTCGAGCAGGCCCAGGGCGGCACGATCCTCCTCGACGAGATAAGCGAGATGGACCTCAGGCTCCAGGCGAAGCTATTGCGGGTCATCCAGGAAAAGGAGGTGGAGCGCCTGGGAGGAAAGGGGCCGGTGCCGCTGGACGTGAGGATCGTGGCGACCACCAACAGGGACATGGCCGCCGAGGTCGCCGAGGGGCGCTTCCGCGAGGACCTCTACTACAGGCTCAACATATTTCCCATAACGCTTGTGCCGCTGCGCGAGCGGCCCGACGACATCGTGCACCTGGCGGAACACTTCATGAGGCGCTTTGCAGCCAAGTACTCCAAGACCGTGGAAGAGATAACGCCCGAGGCCCTCGAACTCCTCAAGGGGCTGCCCTGGAAGGGCAACGTGCGGGAACTCGAGAACACCATGGAGCGGGCCGTGCTCCTGTGCAGCGGCACAAGGCTTGAGCCCCGGTGCTTCGAGCCGGCGGCGGCCGGCGCACAGGCCCCGGCCTCCCGGGCCGGGGCCGGCGGCGCGCGGGAGGGGACGCCCGGGCCGGGGACGACCATCTCGGAGATGGAGCGGGGACTGATACTCAGGACCCTCGACGAGGTGGACGGCAACCGCACAAGGGCCGCGAAGCTGCTGGGCATATCGGTCAGGACGCTTCGCAACAAGCTCAAGGAGTATGACCGGATTTTGACGGGGTAGGTCATTTTTTCCTCCTCACGGCGCCGGTCCTCGCGGCCGAGTGGCGCGAAAACAGGCACTTAGGTGCTGGCACGGATATTGCTTGAACCGTTAGGAGGGGGGGCCTTCCCCCGCGGAGGTGGGACCGTGATCAAGGGACTCTTCGACAAGAGGCTCACACTCTTCGAGAACGCCCTCGACCTGAGGGCGGCGCGCCAGAAGGTGCTGGCCTCGAACATAGCGAACCAGGAGACGCCGGGCTACCGGGCGCGTGATATAGACTTCAGCAGAGAGCTCGCCCGCTCGCTGGGCGACACCTTCTCCGGCGGCCCCGCCCTTGTGAGGACGAACGCCAGGCACCTCTCCGCGCCGGGCGTCTCCGGGGGGCGTCCCGCGCCGCGCATCATCGAGCGCGGCGGCGAGCTGCCGGGCTACGACCGCAACACCGTGGGCATGGAGTCGGAGATGGTCCGTCTCTCGGAGAATTACCTCCATTACAACATACTCATACGTTTTGTGAAGGGCAAGTTCTCGTCCCTCATGAACGCCATCAAGGAGGGCGGCCGCTGAGGCCGCTCCCCGCCCATCGATTGGAGGAGGTGGAAGGGATGTTCAGTCTGTTCGACATAAGCGCTTCGGGCATGGAGGCCCAGCGCCTGCGGATGAGCGTCATAGCGAGCAACCTGGCCAACGTCAACACCACGCGCACGGCCACGGGCGGGCCCTACCGCCGCCGCGACGTCGTCTTCGCCCCTGTTCCGCAGCGAAGCTTCGGCGACATACTCAGGGCGAGCTACGGCGGCGGCGACGGCACCGCCGCCGTGAGGGTCCAGTCCATAATCCTCGACCAGCGGCCCTTCAAGTACGTCCACGACCCGTCCCACCCCGACGCCGACGCCGACGGCTACGTGGCCATGCCCAACATCAACACCGTCGAGGAGATGGTCAACATGATAGCGGCAAGCCGCAGCTACGACGCCAACGTGACGGCCTTCAAGGCGAGCCGCGACATGGTGCTCAAGGCCCTCGAGATAGGGTCGTAGGACGCCGGTATCCGTTTACGGGGGGTCTTCAATCATGGTCGATTCGATAAAAGGCATACTCAGCGGCCAGCAGGGCGCCGCCGCCCCCAGGGCGGCCGACGGGGGGAGAGAGGCCGAGAGCTTCAGCAAGCTCCTCAAGGAGAGCATAAACAAGGTGAACGAGCTCCAGAACGAGGCTGGAAAGGCCATGGAGAAGCTTGCAAAGGGCGAGGACCAGAGCATCCACGCCACCATGATCGCCGCCGAGAAGGCCAACGTCTCCTTCAACATGATGGTCCAGGTGCGTAACAAGATACTGAAGGCCTACGAGGAGATAATGAGGATGCAGGTCTAACATCGAGAGGAACAAGCCATGGCAGCACTTGCGGACAACCTGAAAAATCTCGGATCGGGCAGGCTGCTCTTTCTCATAGTCATGGCTGCGGCCGCCGTCTCGCTCATCGTCGTCCTCGCCCTGTGGGTCCAGCAGCCCGACTACCAGGTCCTCTTCTCCGGGCTCAGCGAGGCCGACTCGGCGGCGGTGGTCGAGAAGCTAAAGGAAAAACGCATCCCCTACAGGGTGGAGCACGGCATCGTGACCGTTCCGAGCTCCATGGTCTACGAGGTGCGCATGGAGCTCGCCGGCGAGGGGCTTCCAGGCAGCGGCTCCGTGGGCTTCGAGATCTTCGACGAAACGGGCTTCGGCGTGACCGAGTTCGTCCAGAAGGTCAACTACCGCAGGGCCCTGCAGGGAGAGCTCGCAAGGACCATATCCCAGATAAACGAGATCGAGGCGGCCAGGGTCCACCTGGCCATACCTGACCGCGGCGCCTTCCTCGACGACGAAAAGCGGCCGCGCGCCTCGGTCGTCATAAAGCTGCGGCCCGGCCGGCGCATCACGGCCAGCCAGATACGGGGCATAGTACACCTCGTGGCCGGAAGCATAGAGAACCTCAGGGCCGAGGACGTGACCATCGTGGACACGGCCGGCAGGATGTGGACCAGGTCCGACAACGAGGCCGAGGGGTTCGGCCTGACCATGGCACAGCTCGACTACAAGCGAAGCCTCGAACGGGACCTCGAAACGCGGGTTCAGTCCATGCTCGAGAAGGCCGTGGGCATGAACAGGGTCGCCGCCAGGGTGACCGTCGACGTCGATACCAGGCGGGTCGAGAAGACCGAGGAGCGCTACGACCCCGACGGACAGGTGGTCCGCAGCGAGCAGCGCACCAAGGAGAAGGCCGCCGGTGTCACCGCCGCTGGCGGGGTGCCCGGCGCGGCGTCGAACCTGCCCGGAGCCGCCGCGGCCGCGCAGCCGGCCACGAACTCCACCACCCAGAAGCAGAACGAGGTCGTAAACTACGAGATAAACAGGGTCGTAAGCCGCGTCATAGAGCCCATGGGCGAGATAAGGCGCCTTACCGTATCGGTGCTCGTCGACGGCGACTACGAGACGGTGACCGACGCCGAGGGCAACCAGACGCGCAAGTACGTGCCCCGAAGCGAAGAGGAGCTGAGGGAGTTCGAGGCCCTCGTCAAGGCGGCCGTGGGATTCTCCGAGGAGCGCGGCGACGTCATAAGCATCGTGAGCTCGCCCTTCGAGGCGAGCACGGCCTTCGCCGAGGCCGACCTGGCCCCGCTGCCTCCGCCCTCGTCCAACCTGCTGCCCATGGCCTTGAAGTACGGAAGCGTGGCGGCGGCCGTCATATTCACGGTCATGTTCGTGCTCAGGCCCATCGTGAGAAGGCTCTCCGAGGAGAGCGAGGCGCTCGAGACCATACAGCGCAGCCTCGCCCTGCCTGGCGGCCAGGGCGGCCAGCTCTCGCTCGGAGCCGGCGAGGGTTCGGCGGCGGGAGAGTCGAGGGGCGGAGACGACGAGATGAGGCAGAGGATCGTTGATCTCGTGAGACAGAACCCCAAGCAGGCCGCAAAGGTCCTGCGCGGCTGGCTCAAGGAGTGACGATGGCCAAGGAAGACAAGCTCTCCGGCGTCGACAAGGCGGCCATATTCCTCATGTACCTCGGCGAGGACGTGGCCTCCGAGGTCTTCAAGCACCTCTCGACAAACGAGATACAGAGCCTGAGCTCCGCCATCGTGAAGGCCGGAGAGATAACGAGGGAGATGGTCGAGGAGGTGGACAGGGAGTTCCTCGAGACGGTGGAGAGCTCCGGGGTGCTCGTCGAGGGGAGCGACTTCGCGCGCAACGCCCTCATCAAGGCCCTTGGACCGGAGAAGGCCGAGGCCATCCTCGAGCGCGCCGGATACGATGCCGGCGAGGGAGGCATCGAGGCGCTCAAGGGGCTTGCGCCGGCCATGGTGGCCGACATGCTCAAGCTCGAGCATCCCCAGATAATCGCCCTCATAATGGTCTACCTCGACCCCGAACATGCGGCCCAGGTGCTCGAACACTTTCCCGAGAGGCTGCGCGGCGAGGTCATGCTGCGGGTGGCCACCCTGGACAGGATCCCCTATTCGGCGCTCAAGGAGCTCGAGGAGGTGGTGAGAAACCAGGTCGTCGATGCGAGCACCGGTGGACAGGGCCGCGCCGTGGACGGCGTGAAGGCGGCCGCCGAGATAATGAACCAGGTCGGCGCCTCGCTCGAGGGCTCCATAATCGGGACCATAGAGAAGGCCAGCCCCGACATAGCCACCAGGATACAGGAGAAGATGTTCGTCTTCTCCGACCTCATGATAGTGGACGACAAGGGACTCCAGCAGGTCTTGAAGGAGCTCAGCACCGACACGCTCACCATGGCGCTCAAGGGCGCCGACGACGCCCTCAAGGAGAAGTTCTTCAGCAACATGTCGGAGCGAGCGGCCGAGATGCTCAAGGAGGACCTGGAGAGCAAGGGACCGGTGAAGCTCAGCGACGTTGAGGCCGCCCAGCAGGAGATAGTCAAGGTGGCCCGAAGGCTCGAGCAGGAAGGCAAGCTCATGCGCGAGGGCAGGGGCGGCGGCGGCGGTGAAGTCTACGTCTAAGTCGAAGATCATCAAGGTCGGATATGCCGAGGCCGAGAAGATCGAACCCTTCGTGCCGGGCAGGCTCGACAAGGGTGGGGCGGCCGCTCCGCCTGCGGACGACGACCTCGTGGGCGGACCGCTCGGCGGCGTGGAGCGCGAGGCCTATGAAAAGGGTTTCGAGGCCGGCGAGAAGGCGGGCTTCGAGCTCGGGAGGCAAAAGGCCGAGGCCAAGTTCGGCTCGCTCGACCGGCTCATTGAAGAGTTGGCCTCGCTGCGCGAGGAGCTGTACCGCGCCTGCGAGTCCGAGATCGTGGCCCTTGTGATGACCATCGCCCGGAAGGTCGTCCACCGAGAGCTCGAGACATCGGAGGCGTCCATCGTCTCGCTCGTAAAGGAGGCGTTGAGGGCCACGGTCACGAGCGGCACGGTCGTTGTGAGGCTGAACCCAAGGGACGCGGAGCTGCTCATGGAGCACGCAGGCAGCCTCGGGCGCTTCGGCGACGGCTCCGGGGGGCTTCGCATCGAGAGCGACGCCGCGATCACCAGGGGCGGCTGCATCGTGGAGACCGCCTTCGGAGAGGTGGACGCAACGGTCGAGGGCCTGCTCGCCGACATAGAGGAGAGGCTCACCGATGAAGAGTGACGAGATCGTTGCGCGGCTCCGGCACCGCCGCAGGGTCATAGAGCGGATGAACCCCATAAAGGTGAACGGCCGTGTAACCAGGGTGGTGGGTCTCGTCATGGAGGGGGTCGGACCGGGGGCGAGCGTCGGAGAGCTCTGTTACGTCTTTCCAAAGGGCGAGGGCGAGCCCATACCCAGCGAGGTCGTCGGCTTCTCGGACGACAGGATCATACTCATGCCGCTTGGCGACGTGCGCGGCGTGGGCACGGACAGCAAGATCGTTACCAAGCGCCGCAGGGTGGCCGTCGGCGTGGGTGAGTCGCTTCTGGGGCGCACACTCGACGGTCTCGGCAACCCCATAGACGGTCTCGGTCCACTGGACGTGGAGGACGAGTATCCCCTGTACGCCGACCCCATAAATCCCTTTCTGCGCCGGCGGATCACCGAGCCCCTCAACGTGGGCATCAAGGCCGTGAACGGCCTTCTCACCATCGGCAAGGGCCAGCGCATGGGGATCTTCTCGGGAAGCGGCGTGGGCAAGAGCGTGCTGCTCGGCATGATGGCCCGCTACACGACGGCCGACGTGAACGTCATCGCGCTGGTGGGCGAGCGCGGCAGGGAGGTGAAGGAGTTCATCGAGAGGGACCTGGGCGAGGAGGGGCGCAGGAGATCGGTGCTCGTCGTGGCCACCTCGGATCAGCCCCCGCTCATAAGGATGAGGGCCGCCTTCATGGCCACGGCCATAGCCGAGTACTTCAGGGACAGGGGCCGGGACGTGCTCCTCATGATGGACTCGATCACCAGGTTCGCCATGGCCCAGCGCGAGGTCGGGCTTGCGGCCGGAGAGCCGCCGGCGTCGAAGGGCTATCCCCCGTCGGTCTTCGCCCTTCTTCCGCGGCTTCTCGAAAGGGCCGGCACCTGCGAGGGGGAGGGCACCATAACGGCCTTCTACACCATACTCGTCGAGGGCGACGACGTGAACGACCCCATAGGCGACGCGACACGCGGCATACTCGACGGCCACGTGGTGCTCTCAAGGGAGCTCGCCGCCCAGGGACACTATCCGGCCATCGACATACTCTCGAGCGTGAGCCGCGTGATGATGGACATAGTTCCTCCCCAGCACCGCGACTTCGCCATGAAGGTCAAGTCCACGGTGGCTACCTACATGAAGGCCTACGACATGATAAGCATCGGAGCCTACAAGAAGGGTAGCGATCCGAAGGTGGACCACGCCATCGAGGCAATCGACAGGATAAACGCCTTTCTGAGGCAGGACATCTCGGAGCGCGTGGACTACGACGACAGCATCCAGGCCCTCTACAGCCTGCCGGTGTAGGCCAAGGGGCCGCGGGAGCGGCGCCGCCACGGAGAGGAGGCACCACGGCATGCCGCGATTCGACTTCAAGCTCGAACCCCTCTTGCGCTACCGCGAGCGGATCGAGGAGTTTTCACGGAGGGAGTACGCCGAGGCCCTGCGTCTTCTCGACGAAGAGCGCGGAAAGCTCGATGAGCTCGAGGCCCTCTACCTCAAGGCCTGCGGCGAGCTCGACGCACTCAAGGCAAGGGGCGAGCTCGACCGGTGGACCATGTACAGCGGCTACCTCTCGTCGGTAAAGGAGCACATAGCCGGGCAGAGGCGGATCATCGACAAGGTGGAGGCCCACCTCGCCGAGAAGAGGGCCGCGCTGGCCGAGGCGGCAAGGGAGAAAAAGCTCATAGAGACCATGAAGGAGAAGGCCCTAAAACTCCACGCGCGGAGGGTCGACAGGGCCGAACAGCGCCTCGCCGACGAGCTCTACCTGGCGAGGTTCAAGAAAGGAAGCGGCGATGCTTTATAGATTCCTGACTGCCGTCGTTGCGCTCAAGGTCATGGTGCTCACGGTGTGGCTCGTCTCGGGGCTTGCCGGTTTCGACGCCGTTGAGGTGCTGGCCGGAGCCCCGGCGGCTGGGGCATCGGCCGAGGCCGCCTCCGACGGGAGCCACGGGCCCGATGCCGTTGCCGCCGGGCCTGCAGACCGCGCCACCGAGGCGGACGGCTCGACCGTAAAGGAGCTCGTCGAGGGCAGTGAGCGGGAGCGCACCCTCCTCGACGCCATCAAGAGGATGAGGACCCAGCTCGACGAGCGCGAAAGGGAGCTGCGTACAAGGGAAGAGAGGCTCGCCGCCTTCGACAGCGAGATCAAGGCGCGCATCGCAAGGCTCGAGAAGGTGAGGGCCGAGGCCGAGGCCGCCCTCCAGCGACTCCAGGCGGCGAGGTCCGAGAAGATAGCGCGCATAATAAAGATATATGAGGCCATGAGTTCCGAAGAGGCGGCCGAAAGGCTCGAAGAGCTCGACGACGACATGGCCGTGCTCATCCTCGCCAGCATGAAGCCGAAGAAGGCCGGAGAGGTGCTCGCCCTCGTGGAGGTCAAAAAGGCCGTCAGACTCACCAGGCTCATGAAGAAAGAGGCCCGGTAAGGAACCGTAGTCTCTCCTTTCCTTCACCACACCCCGAACCGTTCACTCTGCCTGGGCGTAGCCGGACCTGCCTGGGCGCAAAGGCGTAACAACCCCGCCTGGCGCGCCCAGGGGGGGCCGGCTACGCCATTCAAGAAGCTACGACTCCCTGTGTTCCTCGTATGTTATTTTGGTTTTCGGCGGCACCTGGTGAGGCTCGACCCGCGCCAGGCGGGATTTTCTTACGCCTTTGCGGGCCGAACCTCCCCCGGTGCCGCCCCCTTCAAGGACTTTCAATACGAGTTGGTTTCACTCTGGGGATCAATAAGTGGGCTCCCTGCTGGAAAGCAGCTCACTCTGCCTGGGCGTAGCCGGACCTGCCTGGGCGCAAAGGCGTAACAACCCCGCCTGGCGCGCCCAGGGGGGTCCGGCTACGCCATTCAAGAAGCTACGACTCCCTGTGTTCCTCGTATGTTATTTTGGTTTTCGGCGTCACCTGGAGAAGCTCGGCCCGCGCCAGGCGGGATTTTTTTTACGCCTTTGCGGCCCGAGCCTCCCCCGGTGCCGCCCCCTTCAAAGACTTTCAATACGAGTTGGTTTCCCCCTGGGGATCAATAAGGGGTTCCCTGCTGGAAAGCAGCTCACTCTGCCTGGGCGTAGCCGGACCTGCCTGGGCGCAAAGGCGTAACAACCCCGCCTGGCGCGCCCAGGGGGGTCCGGCTACGCCATTCAAGAAGCTACGACTCCC
>DRME01000102.1 GCA_011375175.1 Deltaproteobacteria bacterium
CCCGCCGAAGTGGTGGAGGGGGCCTTCAAGAAAGAGGAGACGGTCGAGGAGGCGGCCGCTTCCGGGGAGCCGGTCCCGGCTCCTCGGGTCGATACCGGCCCCGTGGTCGCCGGCTTCGGTCCCGGTGTGGAGTCGGTTGTGAGCGTACCGCCGAGGCCGACGGCCGGTCCCGGCTCCGAGGCCGCCGCCACGGAGGCCGAGGGCGTTCCGGCCGAGAAGGCCGTCTCGGCCAGGGAGGCCGTCCCGGTCAGGGAGGCCGTCTCTGCCAAGGAGGCCGCTCCTGTGGCCGCTGCCGAATCTCCGCCGCCGGCCCCCAGTGCCGGCTTCGGTCCCGCCGAAGTGGTGGAGGGGGCCTTCAAGAAAGAGGAGACGGTCGAGGAGGCGGCCGCTTCCGGGGAGCCGGTCCCGGCTCCTCGGGTCGATACCGGCCCCGTGGTCGCCGGCTTCGGTCCCGGTGTGGAGTCGGTTGTGAGCATACCGCCGAGGCCGACGGCCGGTCCCGGCTCCGCGGCCGCCGCCACGGAGGCCGAGGCCGTTCCGGCCAAGAAGGCCGTCCCGGTCAGGGAGGCCGTCTCGGCCAAGGAGGCCGCGCCTGCGGCCGCTGCCGCGCCTGCGCCCAAACCGGCCGCACCGCCGGCGGCTTCGAAGGCCGCGTCCTTCGAGGACAAGACCATGGCCGTCAAGGACGTGCGTTTCGAGAGGCTTCGGGACACGGCGAGGGTGGTCGTTGAAGGGTCGCGCAGACCCCGTTACAGGGTCACCGAGAGCCTCGGCGGCCGAAAGATAACCGTCGATTTCGACGGCGCCGTCATACCCAAGGCCCTGGAAAGGACGCTGGACGCCACGAAGCTCGGCACGCCGGTGCTCAAGATAAGCTCCTACCAGGCCATGACCGAGCCCGAAAAGCGGGTCCGCCTCCTCATATTCGTAAGGCAGAAGGTCCCCTACGACATACTGGAGGACCGCGGAAACCTCTACATCGATTTTCCGCTCGCCGGACCTCCCGTTGAAGAGGCGGCGGCCGGGGTGAAGACCCCTGTCGGAGAGGGCGCGCCTTCCGCCGAGGCCGCCGAGGCCGCCGAGGCCGGGGGGGCCGGGGGGGACGCCGAAGGCGCCGAGCGCAGGTACACGGGCCGCAGGATCGACATCGACATGGTGGACGCCAACATCTCGGACGTGCTCAAGCTCCTCGCCGAGGTGAGCAACCTCAATATCATAACGGGCGACGACGTGGTGGGCACCATAACGCTCCGGCTCAAGAACGTCCCCTGGGACCAGGCCTTCGACATCATACTGCGCACAAAGAACCTCGACAAGGTCCAGGAGGGCAACATCATATGGGTCGCTCCGGCCGACAAGATAAAGCAGGAGAAGGCCGCGGCCCTCGAGGCGAAGCAGGCCGAGGAGAAACTCGAGGAGCTCAAGATCCACCTCATACCGGTGAACTACGCCACGGCCTCGGACCTCCTCTCCCAGGTCCGGGAGGTGATGAGCGAGCGCGGCACGGTCACGAGCGAGGACCGCACCAATACGCTCATCATCAAGGACATACAGAAGAGCATAGACGCGGCCAGGGAGCTTGTGGCAAGGCTCGACACCCCCATACCGCAGGTCCTCATTGAGGCGAGGATAGTGGAGGCGTCGACGAGCTTCGCCCGCGACCTCGGCGTCCAGTGGGGCATCGACTACAAGAACCTGACCGACTCGGTGCTGACCCACTCCTTCGGCACCACGGCCACCACGGGACTCACAACACAGAACTACGCGGTGAGCCTCCCGGCCACCGGTACGGCCGGCTCGCTCGGGGGCATAGGGCTCACCATAGGAAAGCTCGCCAAGAATCCCCTGCTCCTGGACCTGAGCCTCTCGGCCGGCGAACAGTCGGGACTTCTCAAGACCATATCGCGTCCCCGCATAACGACTCTCGACAACCGCGAGGCCGTCATAGAGCAGGGCGAGGAGATACCCTTCGAGACGACGTCGGCCACGGGCACGGCCACGACCTTCAAGAAGGCGAACCTGAGCCTTACGGTGACGCCCCATATAACCCCCGACGGCAGCGTGCTCATGAAGATAAAGGCCACCCGCAACTCGCTGGGCACCTTCAGGACCCAGTCGGGCGAGCCGAGCATAAACACGAAGGAGGCCTCCACCGAGGTGCTCGTGCGCGACGGCGAGACTACGGTCATCGGCGGCATAATCATCTCCGACTCTTCGAGGACGACCAAGGGGATACCTTTCATGAAGGATATCCCGCTGCTTGGCTGGCTCTTCAAGAGCAAGTCCGTGTCGGACTCCCAGTCGGAGCTGCTCATATTCATCACGCCCAAGATAGTCAAGTCCCATGGCTCGTAGTCGCCGTATGTCCAGGGGCCCCGCAGGAGGAGAGAGATGATGCGTTCTCTGCCCTTTTTGACAAGATGTCTTTGCATGACCGTTCTTGCCGCGCTGGTGGTCTCCTGTGGAGACCAGACCGGCGGAGGCGGCGGAGGCGGCTCCGGTTCGAGCGGCATCATATTCTCGGTGGACAAGGTCGTTCCCCGCGACCTCGTCTCGCTCGCCGACTCGTGGAGCGTGGACATGGTGTGGAACACCGACTGCAACGGCGACGGAACGGCCGACGACCCCGAGCTCTTCGGCGCCCACGGGGCCGACATAACGCTCACGGCCAAGCACATGGACGGGGTGACCGTCCCTCCGGCGGCGAGATTCCTGACCATAACCCACTACACCGTGGAGTACAGCATCGTCACCGGCTACACCGGTCCGAGCTTTCCGACGAGGACCTACTACGAGTCGCTCATGATAGAGCTTCAGACGGGGCTTCGGGGAAACGCCACCATGTCGGTCAAGCTCATGCCCGAGGACCTCAAGCGCACCTACGTGCCGGCGCTCGGCGGCAGCCAGACCTGGACCTACGGCTACCCGGAGTACAACGTGGTCTACACCTTCTATGCCCAGGACGAGTACGGCAACGACCTCATGACCAAGGCCTTCGCCGTGGTGACGCTCGGCAACTTCAACGCCTGCTCGGGCCAGGGCGGCACTGGCACTTAAGGCCGACGCCGCCGCGCGCCTGCGGCGCGGCCGGCAACGACTGGGATACAAGCGGGGTGCTTTATGTCTTGTAAGAGAATCTTTGCGGCCGTGCTCGCCTCGGCGCTGCTCTACGGCTGCGGCACGGGCGACAGCCCGAAGACATACGGGCCGTCTGCCACTGCCGGCACGACGACGGCCACATCGGCCACCACACTCTCCGTCTCTCTGACGGCCACGCCGTCGACGCTGACCTTCCTGGCCACCTCGAGCGTGCAGGCCACGGTCAGGAAGAGCGACGGCTCCAACGCGCCCGACGGCACCATAGTGCTCTTCAGGCTCAGCAGCTCCACGGCCGGCTCCATCACCTCCCAGGCCACCACCTTCAACGGCACGGCCACCGCCACCTTCACGGCCGGAAGCACGGCCGGCACCGTGACCGTCACGGCCGAGGCGAGCGGGGCCACGGCCACCGTCGACATAACCATCGAGGCCCCGTCGGCCGGCTCCATAACCTTCGTCTCGGCGACCCCGCAGGTCATAGGGCTCAAGGGCAGCGGACAGACCGAGACATCGACCCTCACCTTCCAGGTCAACGACACGAGCGGCAACGCCGTATCCGACGGCACGACCGTGAGTTTCGTCATGAGCGGGCCGAGCGGAGGCCGTCTGCCGTCGGACGGAGGGGAGTACATAGGCAGTCTCGATTCCTCCCCCACCACAGCCTCGGCCTCCACCGTGAGCGGCAAGGCCACGGTCACGCTCAAGAGCGGCACCGTGGCGGGCCCCGTCACCGTGACGGCCTCGGTCACCGTCGACGGGCAGACCCTCTCGGCCTCGTCCAACGTCATAAGCATAGGAGGCGGCATACCGTCGGCCACCCACTTCTCGCTTGCCGCCAGCACGCTCAACATCCCGGGCGTCGTCGACGGCGGGGCCGACTACATCAACAAGGAGACGACCATAAGCGCCTTCGTGGCCGACCGCTTCGGCAACTACAACGTCCTGCAGGGCACGTCCGTCTCGTTCTACACCGAGGCCGGCGCCATCGACCGCAGCAGCACGACCGACGCCTCGGGCTCCACGTCGGTGAAGCTGCGTTCCCAGCTCCCCTACCCGGCGGACGTGGCCATCGACTCCACCGAGACGGCCATGATAAACAGCGTCAACTCCACCTTCGGCCTCTCCATACCGACCGACGGCTCCGTGCACCCGCGCGACGGCTGGGTCACGGTGCTGGCCACCGTCCAGGGCGAGGAGGCCTTCCTCGACGAGAACGGCAACGGCCTCTTCGACCGCTCCTACTCCACCACGGCCTGTCCCCAGGACATGACCTGCGAGTGCGACGGCGGCACCACCGACGGCTACTCCACCTACGTAACCGGCGGCTCCACCTGCACAACCGGCAAGAGGTCCGAGGGCTTCACCGACCTGAGCGAGCCCTTCATAGACAAGGACGACGACGGCTCGCGCGACGACGGCCAGACCTCGGGCAACCCCTTCGAGGAGTACATAGACGCCAACGGCAACGGCCAGTTCGACGGTCCCAGCGGTGTGTGGGACGGCCCCGGCTGCAAGAGCAACTGCCAGACGAGCAAGATGATCTGGCAGAGCCAGACCGTGGCCTTCACCACCAACTCGTCGTACTGCGCCGTCTCGCCGACCTCGTTCACCATCGCCGACGGCAAGTCGGAGACCTTCAAGTTCCTGCTCGGCGACTACAACCTCAACTCTCTCGTGGGCGGCACGAAGATAACCCTGTCGGCCACGGTCGGGAATCTCTCGCCCACTTCCTATACCCTTCCCGACAGCGTGCCCGACGGCCCACTCATCCTGACATTCACGCTCTCCGACCCCACTTCGGGAGACACGGATGCGGCGGCGAGCTCGACGATCGAGGTGACGGTCACATCGAGCGACGTGGTGACCTGTTCGTCGGTGTCGGTAAGCGGTACGGTGGACTGAGCCGGTCTGCTCTTCTCTTGCCTTCATGGTCGTAAAAGTATAAACTGTGATTAATTACCCTGGGGGAAACGTGGGCCTATGGCCCTTCTACAGAAAGTTTCCCCCGGTGTAATAGATCGATCCATCGGAGTGTGCAGTGCTCAGGTATCTGACAGCCGGAGAGTCGCACGGGAAGGGTCTTACAGCCGTCGTCGAGGGCATGCCCTCGGGGCTTTCCCTGAGCGAGGAGTCCGTGAACGCGGACCTTGCGCGCCGCCAGGTCGGCTACGGCCGGGGCGGGCGCATGGCCATAGAGAAGGACAGGGTGGAGATAACGGCCGGCGTGCGTCACGGTGTCACCCTGGGCTCGCCCATAGCCATGACGGTGAGAAACCGCGACTGGGAGAACTGGCGGGTCGCCATGGCCGTGGGCGGCGTCGGGGACGCCGACGAAGAGCAGCTTCGCCGCGTGACCCGTCCGAGACCGGGGCACGCCGACCTCGCCGGGGCCATGAAGTACGCCACCGCAGACGTGCGCAACATACTGGAGCGCTCCAGCGCCCGCGAGACGGCGGCGAGGGTGGCCGTGGGAGCCGCGGCCAAGGCCCTTGTGCGCCGCTTCGGCATGGACGTGGTGAGCTGGGTCGTGGAGATAGGGGGGGTGCGCTGGGAGGCGCGGAGGGCGAGGAGTCCCCACGCACTCTACAGGGCCGCCGAAAGAAGCGACGTGCGCTGCCCGGACAGGGCGGTGTCGGCGCTCATGCGCCGCCGCATAGACGAGGCCAGGGAGGCGGGCGACAGCCTCGGCGGCGCCTTCGAGGTGGTCGTAACGGGCGTGCCGCCGGGGCTCGGAAGCCACGTCCACTGGGACCGCAGGCTCGACGGAAGGCTCGCCCAGGCCCTCATGAGCGTGCAGGCCACGAAGGCCGTGGAGGTGGGCATGGGCTTTGCCGTGAGCTCCACGCCGGGCTCGAAGGTCCACGACGAGATATTCTTCTCGGCCCGCAGGGCCGGGCGCGGCGACGGCTACTGGCCCGTGGGCCGCGGCTACTACCGCAGGACCAACAACGCCGGCGGCATCGAGGGCGGCATGACAAACGGCGAGCCCATCGTGCTGAGGGCCGCCATGAAGCCCATACCCACGCTCTACAGGCCGCTTCGCTCCGTCGATATGGCGACGAAGCGCCCCTTCAAGGCGAGCATCGAGCGAAGCGACACCTGCGCCGTCGCCGCGGCGGCCGTGGTGGCCGAGGCGGCCGCCGCCTTCACCGTGGCCTGCGCCTTCCTCGAGAAGTTCGGCGGCGACTCGGTCGAGGAGATCGACTATAACTACAGAGGCTACCTCGACCGCATCGTAAGGGACTTCTCTTGAGGCGGGCGCGGGGAGTGCTTTATGTGCGCCGGGCGGCCCCCACGGGAGGACCGGGCCGCGCCAGGCGGGACTTTTACGCCTTTGCGGCCCGGTCCTCCCGTGGGGGCCG
>DRME01000103.1 GCA_011375175.1 Deltaproteobacteria bacterium
GTGGGCCTGTGGCCCTTCTTCAGAAAGTTTCCCTCAGAGTAACGAATCAGATGCTTTCATCCGTCGGCTTCGGGGAGCCGGCGGCAACACCCGCTGCCTTGGGGGCGGTAGCGGGGGAGGTTCGGGCCGCAAAGGCGTAAAAAAAATCCCGCCCGGCGCGGGCCGAACCTCGCCGGTGCCGCCGACATACGAACAACATACGAGAGGGCGCGGGTGGAACGTGGGCCTGTGGCCCTTCTTCAGAAAGTTTCCCTCAGAGTAACGAATCAGATGCTTTCATCCGTCGGCTTCGGGGAGCCGGCGGCAACACCCGCTGCCTTGGGGGCGGTAGCGGGGGAGGTTCGGGTCGCAAGGGCGTAAAAGATCCCGCCCGGCGCGGCTCGAACCTCCCCCGGTACCGCCGAACATGCGAACAACCGTGGAGGTGGGGGGGAGATCATGGCTTGCGGCCGCCCCGGGGAGCCGGCAACACCCGGCGTTGAGGTCGGCCCCGTCGAGGAGATAGGCCCCTACCGGCTCGTACAGGAAGCCGGCGGTCAGCCGGTGACCACCGACTCGCTCCTTCTCGCCCGTTTCGTCCTCCCCCTGGCCGAAGGCGACCGCGTCCTCGATATCGGCACGGCCACCGCCTTCATACCCCTCTATCTCGCCTGGAAGTCTCCCGCCGCGCACATAACGGCCGTCGAGATACGGCCGGGAGCCTGCGCCCTTGCCGAGGCCAACGTGGAGCGCAACGGCCTGGCCCGGCGCATATCGGTCGTCAACGCCGATTTCCGCGAATTGCCGGAACGCTTCGCTCCCGGCTCCTTCGACGTGGTGGTGAGCAATCCTCCATACGTGAGGAAGGGGGAGGGGCGGATGAGTCCGGACGCGGAGCGCGCCGCGGCGAGGATGGAACTCCACGGCGGCGCGGCCGAGCTCTTCGCCGTGTCGCGTCATCTCATCGGCGAGAGCGGCAGGATGTGCTGCATATATCCTCTGCGCAGGCTCGAGGAGGTGAGGGCGGCGGCGGAGAGCGCGGCCCTTGCGGTGCGCCGTCTGGAGGTCGCGGAGGGGACGGGGCGGTTCCTCATGGAGGTGACGGCCGGGGACGGAGGGCTGTGAGGGCGGTCCGGCGCTCACTCCACGGTTGCGAGACGTTCCGAAGGTCTCTACGGCCTCCCCGGCGGTCCGGCCCGCAAGGGGGTAAAAAAACCGCCCGGCGCGGTCCGGCCAGCCGGGGAGGCCTCTTCCCCCTTGAGCTCGGAGCCTACCGGCCGCCGCCTCCAAGGCTCTTTTTCATGGCCCGCCGCACAAGCTCCCGGAGCGCCGGGTCGGCGACCTTCGAGGCCGTCTCTTCGACGAGCTCCTCTTCCCTGCCGGTGAGTCTCCGCGGCGCGGGGGCGTCCGCCGGCGCCGTGGGGCGCGGGCGGACGGCGCCGTGGCGGAACCGGATGGTCGAGACGACCTTCTCTCCGACCAGGGCGTTGAGTTTTTCCATGATATCGCTCTGATGGAAGCGCAGCTCCGTTGCGAGGGAAGCCGAACCAACGGTGACGTGCAGCGTGGAGCCCATGAGCCTTGCGGGCTCGGCGTTGCGTGCTATGGCCTCCCCCACGGCCCCGGGCCATGCCTTCCGGACCTTGTACTCCCGGAGCTTGGGGCCTACGGCCAGCGGGCCTCTTAGTGAGGTCAGGAGGGAAGAGAGCCGGAGAGGGGAGGGCAGTGGCCCGCGGCGCGCGTCGGGCCGCCCGGCCCTTTTGCGGCGGCCCGGCGCGGCCGGGCCGCCGTATGGACCCTTTTTACCGCCCATCGGCGCCTGCCTGTGGGAGCGCCGCCTTCCCGCGCCCCCGCCGGGTCAGCCTACGGCTCCGGGCGGCTTGAACCTGCCGCCTAAGAACTGGCCCGCCACGGCGCCGACCGCTATGACGGGCACGAAGGTGAAATCGAGACCCCCCATCTTCCTGAGGATGAAGATGAAGGGTATGGGTATGTGGATGTAGAGCATCCATAGCAGCGAGAACTTCCTGGTCCCGGACCTCAGGTATCCGAAAGGGAGGTTGAGCAGAAGTGCGAAGGCTGTTATGGCTATGAGGACGAGGAACGTGTTCATAATGGTCATTGATAAGGAAACTCTGATTTATTGCACTGAGGGAACCTTTTTGTAAAAAGGTTCCCTCAGACTCCCTCCAAAAACTTTTAACGCCCTTTTAACGCCCTGCGGATCAGCCCGATTTTGCTTGCAAAATCGGGCTGATCCGCAGGGACTTAAAAGTCTTTGAAGGGGGTCTGGGGGAAACGTGGGCCTGTGGCCCTTCTACAGAAAGTTTCCCCCAGGGTAATTAATCAGAGCTTCCATAAATGTTAACAGAAGGAGACCGGCGCTGTCAATAACCCCATACCGGCGGCGGAACAGGGGCTCCATGCGAAAAAATCCTTGACAGACAGGCTCCATGGAGGTTACTATTACGTATTCGAGAAAAGCGCAGGAAAGCGGGGGAGCGTTTATGTATGCCGTCATAAAGACAGGGGGAAAGCAGTACAAGGTGACCCGCGGCGACGTGCTCAGGGTCGAAAAACTCGCCGCCGAGGTGGGCTCGACCGTGGAACTCGGCGAGGTCTACGCCGTGGGTGACGGCGAGGAGTTGAAGATAGGCCGGCCAACCGTCGAGGGCGCCAGGGTGACGGCCCGGGTCCTCGGTCACGGCAAGGCCGGGAAGATAATCGTCTTCAAGAAGAAGAGACGCAAGGGCTACACCAGGAAGCAGGGACACAGGCAGCTCTACACCAGCATAAAGATCGACGAGATAACGGCCTGACGAATCCCGCCGGCCGGGGGGACGACTCTTCTTCAAGACCGGGGGCGACTTTCTTTCAAGGCTGGGGGTGACTTTCTTTCAAGGCCGGCGGCGACTATCCTTCAAAACCGGGGGTGACGGGGGCTGCGGGTGGCGACGGGGGGTTGCGGGGCGGCTCTCTTTCAAAAAGGTTCGCCCGCGGTGATTGGCCGGAGCTTTCCTGGAGGTTCCCTCTCAAAGAAATCGAATGTCCGGAGGCAGCAGAGATGGCGCATAAGAAGGCGGGAGGCAGTTCGCGCAACGGCCGTGACAGCAACGGTCAGCGTCGCGGCGTGAAGCGTTTTTCGGGACAGACGGTGAGCGCAGGCTCCATCCTGGTGCGCCAGCTCGGCACCAGGATACACGCCGGCGAGAACGTGGGCGTGGGCAAGGACTATACGCTCTTTGCCAGGGTTTCGGGTGTCGTGAAGTTCGAGGACCGCGGAGCGCGCAAGTTCGTAAGCGTCGTGGCCGGCTGATACCAACTCCTTGAGTGAAGACTCCCGAGGGCGGAGCAGGGGCTTTTTGTTGGCGGTCCCGGCTCCGCCTTTTTTTTGTTCCGCCTGGCAAGACCCCGAAGGACGTCGGAAAGCAGGGGGTGTCCTTGCCGGCGTCCCTTCGAGGCGCTCGCCGGGAGGCCGGGGCCGCAAAGGCGTAACAGGGCCGCCCGGCCCGTGCCGGGCGGGAAGTCTTCCCCGGTTTGAAGAAGTATGCGTTTCATAGACGAAGCGAGGATATGGGTCAAGGCCGGTGACGGAGGGCGCGGCTGCGTGAGTTTCAGGCGGGAAAAGCACGTGCCCAGAGGCGGACCCGACGGCGGCGACGGCGGCGACGGCGGCGACGTCTGTCTCGTCGTGGACCCGCGCCTTGCAAGTCTTCTCGACTTCCGCTACAGGCGCCGCTACAGGGCCGAGCGGGGCCGGCACGGCATGGGGAGCCTGCGTCACGGCCGGAGCGGGCGGACCCTCGAGCTGCGCGTTCCTCCAGGCACGGTCGTAAGGGACGCCGCCACCGGCGGGGTGCTCGCCGATCTCACCGGAGAGGGCGAGCGTTTCGTCTGCGCCAGGGGAGGACGCGGCGGCAAGGGGAACGCCCACTTCAAGTCGTCCACCAACCGGGCGCCCCGGTACGCTCAGCCCGGCGAGGCGGGGCAGGAGCGCGAGCTCAGCCTCGAGCTCAAGCTCATGGCCGACGTGGGCATAATAGGTCTTCCCAACGCCGGCAAATCGACCCTCATCTCCCGCATATCGGCGGCGAGGCCGAGGGTGGCCGACTACCCCTTCACAACGCTCGTTCCCAACCTCGGCGTGGTCCGCTACGGCGATTTCGGGGGATACGTGGTGGCCGACATACCGGGTCTCATCGAGGGCGCCCACGAGGGCAGGGGGCTGGGCATACGCTTCCTGAAGCACGTGGAGAGGACGAGGCTCCTCGTCCACGTGCTCGACATCTCGCCGGGGACGGGCCGCGACCCGGCAAGGGACTTCGAGACGGTCAACGCCGAGCTTGCGGCCTTCGACCCCGAACTCGCCGGGCGCACGCAGGTCGTGGCCCTCAACAAGTGCGACGTGGCCGAGCCCGACGGGAAGCTCTTGAAATACTTCGAGCGTAAGGGTATAAAGGTCTTTGTCCTGTCGGCCGCCACCGGCCGGGGCGTCGAGGAGCTCGTAAACCACGTGGGCGCCCTTTTAGAGGGGGCGAAGGGGGGGAGGTCGTGAGCGCGCCGCATCGGATACTGCCGGGTCCAATCCGCCGCGTGGTGGTCAAGGTCGGCAGCGCCGTTGTGGCCGCCATGCACGAGGCCGGCGGAGATGCGGGAGGGCTGGACGCCCTGGCGGCCCAGGTGCGCGGGCTGAAGGAAAGGGGCATGGAGGTGGCCGTGGTCACCTCCGGGGCCGTGGCCCTTGGGGTCAGACGCCTGGGGCTCGGGGGGCGGCCGGTGAGCATCCCCCGGCGCCAGGCCGTGGCCGCTCTCGGGCAGAGCGCCCTCATGTCGCTCTACGAGCGGGCCTTCGCCGCCGTCGGCGAACGGGCGGCCCAGGTCCTTCTCACCCACGACGACATGGGCGGCCGCCGCCGCTTCATAAACGCAAAGAACACCCTCACGGCCCTCTTCGAGCTCGGCATCGTGCCCGTCATAAACGAAAACGACACCGTGGCCGTGGAGGAGATAAAGTACGGCGACAACGATACCCTGGCGGCGCTGGTGACGAACCTCATCGAGGCGGACCTGCTCGTCATCTTAAGCGACATCGACGGCCTCTACGACAGGAATCCGAGGCGCTGTGCCGACGCCCGCCGCATTCCCCTTGTCGAGAACGTCGACGAGCTGCGGCTCGACGAGGCGGCATCGAGGGCCGGTCCGCTCGGGTCGGGCGGCATAGCCTCCAAGGTCGAGGCGGCCCGCAAGGCGGCCCATTTCGGGGCCGCCACGGTCATAGCAAACGGCCTCGAGGAGGACGTGCTCCTCCGTGTGGCCTCGGGCGAGGACAGGGGCACGCTCTTTCTGCCGCGCGAGGAAAAACTCACGAGCAAGAAACACTGGATCGCCTTCTCCACCAGGCCCACAGGCCGTATCTTCGTCGACGACGGGGCGAAGACGGCGCTCGTGGAGGGGGGGAAGAGCCTCCTGCCCTCGGGCGTGCGGCGGGTGGACGGCCAGTTCGAGGCCGGCGAGGTGGTCCATTGCGTGGACATGGCGGGCATGGAGTTCGCCCGCGGCGTGGCCAACTACGGCTCCGGCGAGATAGAGGCCATAAAGGGACGCAAGTCGAGTGAGATATCGGCCATCCTCGGCTACAGCGTCTACGACGAGGTGATCCACCGCGATAACCTCGTGGTCCTGTAAAGGGAGCTCCGTGCCGGGGGAAGTACACCGGAGTCTGCCGGGGGAAAAGGGCCATAGGCCCCTGTACTCCCCGCGGCCCCATCGTATGTTATTCGGCTGCTTGGCGGTCCTCTGGAGGTTCGGCCCGCGCCAGGCGGGATTTTTACGCCTTTGCGGCCCGACCCTCCAGAGGACCGCCCCCACGGGCAGCCAATGCGGGCAAGACACCCCCTTCAAAGACTTTCAATACGAGTTGGTTTCCCCCTGTTTTGCCAGGCAAAACAGGGGGAAACCAACTCGCGTTAAAAGTTTTTGGAGGGAGTCTGAGGGAACCGTGGGTCTGTGACCCTTTTGCAAAAAAGGTTCCCTCAGCCGCCTCCAATCTTGTGCCTGGCCGTTCATGGGGCGTCGCGGGCAAGGGGGGGCGGGTAGCGCCAGGCGGGGGGATACGCCTTTGCTACCCGCCCCCCCTTGCCCGCGACGCCCGGGAGAAGGGAGACGGGGGGCGGAGACCGAATCAGAAGCGGGAGGTTTTGATATGTCCGTAAGAGACGAGATCGTTACGATTGCGGCGAGGGCGAGGGATGCGTCCCTGAGGCTCGCTTCGCTCGATGGGGCGGTCAAGGACAGGGCCCTGAGGGCCATGGCCGACGCCATAGAGGACGGGGCGGCCATGCTCAGGGAGGAGAACGAAAAGGACCTTCAGGGGGCGAGGGACCGGGGGCTCACGGGCGCCATGGTCGACAGGCTCACCCTCTCGGACAAGGTCATCAAGGGCATGGCCGACGGCCTCAGGGAGGTGGCGGCCCTCAGGGACCCGGTGGGAGAGGTGACGGGCATGAGCCGCAGGCCCAACGGGCTCGTCGTCGGACGCATGCGCATCCCGCTGGGCGTTATCGGGATCATCTACGAGTCGAGGCCCAACGTGACGGCCGACGCCGCGGGCCTATGCCTCAAGAGCGGAAACGCCGTGGTGCTTCGCGGCGGCAGCGAGGCGATCAACTCAAACCTCGCCGTAGCGAGGCTCCTCTCCAGGGCCTGCGAGGAGTGCGGCGTGCCGCCCGGCGCGATCCAGGTGGTATCCACCACCGACCGCGAGGCGGTGCTCGAGATGCTGAGGCTCGAGGAGTACATAGACGTAATAATCCCGCGCGGCGGCGAGGGGCTCATACGCTTCGTCGTCGAGAACTCGAAGATACCGGTCATAAAGCACTACAAGGGCGTATGCCACGTCTACGTCGACGAGAGCGCCGACCTCGATATGGCCTCGGAGATAGCCTTCAACGCCAAGGTCCAGCGCCCCGGCGTCTGCAACGCCATGGAGACGCTCCTCGTCCACGAGGCCGCGGCCCCGGGGCTGCTGCCGTCGCTCGCGGCCCGCTACAGTGACGCCGGCGTGGAGCTTCGCGGCTGCGAGGCCACGCGAAGGCTCGTACCTTCGGCCAAAGAGGCGACCGAGGAGGACTGGTCGGCCGAGTACCTCGATCTCATACTGGCCGTCAGGGTCGTGCCCCACATGGACGAGGCCATCGCCCACATAGCCCGCTACGGTTCGCTCCACACCGAGTCCATCGTTACGGGCAGCTACTCGAACGCCCAGCGCTTTCTTCGTGAAGTGAACTCGTCCACCGTGCTCGTCAACGCCTCGACACGCTTCAGCGACGGCTACCAGCTCGGCCTCGGCGCCGAGATAGGCATATCGACGACCAAGCTCCACGCCTTCGGGCCCATGGGCCTCGAGGAGCTCACAACGCGCAAGTTCGTCATATACGGCGACGGCCAGACAAGGCAGTGAAAGACCGGAGGGGGCGGGTTGTTACGGCAGAACTTCACGGTTATGCCGTAACGCCTTGAATGTGGGACTTTTTTCGGCCTGTTCTTGTCGCCGCAGCGGAGTTGCGGCGGGATGGGGCCTGCGGCGTCCGCCGCCCTTGCGCCAAGATTGGTCTTGACACGTTCCTTCGCTGCGGTATATAGTAAGTCGATTTGAGAATCGAACCGAAGGGAAGGTTTATGAATATCTGCGTCATCGGTACCGGCTATGTGGGACTCGTCACGGGCGCCTGTTTCGCCGACTTCGGCGTCAACGTATCTTGTGTCGACAAGGACGCCGTGAAGATAGACATGCTCAGGCGCGGCGAGATACCCATATACGAGCCGGGCCTCAAGGAGATAGTCGACAAGAACATACACGAAAAGAGGCTCTTTTTCACCACCGACCTGGGCGAGAGCATCCGCAACTCGCTCGTCATATTCATAGCCGTGGGCACCCCGCCCAGGGAAGACGGCTCGGCCGACCTCAGTTACATCGAGGAGGTGGCCAGGACCATAGCGGCCAACATGAACGGCTACAAGGTCGTCGTCACCAAGAGCACCGTCCCCGTGGGCACGGGCAAGCTCATCGAGGATATCATATCGAAGGAGCAGAAGGGGGAGCACAAGTTCGACGTGGCCTCCAACCCCGAGTTCCTCCGCGAGGGGTCGGCCGTCGAGGACTTCATGAGGCCCAACCGCGTGGTCCTCGGCGTGCGCAGCCCCCAGGCCACGGCCATACTCAAGGACCTCTACTCGCCGCTCTATCTCATCGAGACACCCTTTGTCATAACCGACATAGAGACGTCGGAGCTCATAAAGTACGCCTCCAACGCCTTCCTGGCCACAAAGATCTCGTTCATAAACGAGGTGGCCAACATATGCGAGCGCGTGGGCGCCGACGTCCACATGGTGGCCAAGGGCATGGGCCTCGACAACCGCATAGGTCCCAAGTTCCTCCACGCGGGACCGGGCTACGGCGGCTCGTGCTTCCCCAAGGACACCAAGGCCATAACGAAGATCGCCAGGGCCCACGACTACACCTTCAGGATAGTCGAGTCGGTCATAGAGGTGAACGACGAGCAGCGGCGCATCATGCTCGACAAGATAAGGACGCTCGCAGGCGGCCTCGAGGGCAGGACCATCGGCGTGCTGGGACTGGCCTTCAAGCCCAATACCGACGACATACGCGAGTCGCCGGCCATGGAGATAGTGGAGCGTCTCATCGCCGAAGGGGCGCGCATAAGGGCCTACGACCCGGCGGCCATGGACAACGCAAAAGAGGTGCTCCCCGCCGGCAGCGTCACATACTGCGAGGACTCCTACGACGTGGCCGAAGGGAGCGACGCCCTCGTGCTGCTCACCGAGTGGAACCAGTTCAGGAAGCTCGACTTCGACAGGCTAAAGGGACTGCTCAAGGCGCCGCGGCTCGCCGACCTGCGCAACGTCTACGATCCGGCGAAGGTGAGGTCCCTGGGGTTCGACTACGTCTGCGTCGGCCGCGCCGACCAGGGCGAGCCGGCCCATTGAGCATTGAGGCGCCGCGCAGGCCGCGCAAGGGGTGTGCCCTGGCGGGGCCGAGTGCGGAGGCGGCGGGCCACGGGGTCGTCTATGACGAACCAGGACGGAATGATATCGCGCTCGACGCTTCTGTGGCTGCTCGTGCTCTCGTCGCTCTTCTACGTCGGCTCCGTCGTCGTGCCTCCCTACGTCTCCTACAGGATGCTGAGCTACGATGTGGAGAGCGAGGCCGAGATGGCCCACCTCTACAGCGACGCCCGGCTCGCAGAGCACATAATGGAGAAGGCCGGGACATGGAACGTCCCCCTTACGCGCAAGGGGATAATCATAAAACGCGACAAAAGAGAGATAACCCTGTACATCAGGTACGACGTGCGCCACGTCTTCTTCGGCGGCTACGTCTGGAACCATACCTATCACATATACGTGACGAGGCCGCTCAAGAAGACGGCGCGCGACGAGCTCCCGTAGCGGCCATTCCGCAACGCCGACGCCCTTTGGAAACTCTGATTAATTACCCTGGGGGAAACTTTCTGTAGAAGGGCCATAGGCCCACGTTTCCCCCAGACCCCCTTCAAAGACTTTCAATACGAGTTGGTTTCCCCCTGTTTTGCCAGGCAAAACAGGGGGAAACCAACTCGCATTAAAAGTTTTTGGAGGGAGTCTGAGGGAAC
>DRME01000104.1 GCA_011375175.1 Deltaproteobacteria bacterium
AATGCGAGTTGGTTTCCCCCTGTTTTGCCTGGCAAAACAGGGGGAAACCAACTCGCATTGAAAGTCTTTGAAGGGGGTCTGGGGGAAACTTTCTACAGAAAGTTTCCCCCAGTGAAATAAATCAGGGTTTCCTAATATTATCGGGTGGCCGGTGTGGCCTGGCGGGGGGTGTCTTCATGGCCGGCATATCTCCCTTTCGTGGGATAGCGGGCGAGACGGTTCGGCTCTTTGCGAGCTACGGGACTATCCTCTCCCTGATTCCCGCTGTGTTTTTCATGGCCGTTGCGGCGCTCGCCCTCCTTTACGCCGCCGGTGCGGCGGGGCTGCCGCCGGCCTTTAACGTGCTTGCCGGTTTGCTGGCCGTCTCTCCCGTGCTTGCAAGCTGCGGGCTCGGGGCGCGCACGGGCGATCTCGAAGGCGGTGTCTCCGGCATCTTCACCATGCCGGTCGAGGTCTTCTCGGTGGCGGGCCGCTACGCGGTGCTGCTCGTGGCGGCGGGCGTGCCGGCCACACTGGCCGGCACGTGGCTTGTGGGCGGCGGCGGGGGACAGGGTCCGGTCATGGCTGTCCCGTCCGCTCTCCCATCCATGGGGTTTTCGCTCGTGGGCATCGTGATCGTGGCGCTCGTCGCGGTCTTCGGTCCCGTCTTCGCCCTCATCATAAGCCTCGCGGCCGACGGTGTGGCCGACTGTTTCAGCCCCCGGCGGTGGCGCTGGCTCTTCGCAGAGCGCCGTGAGGACATAAAATCCTTTTTCGCCGCCTATCTCGGCGGCTCCATCCTCTTCTACTCCATGATGTTGCCTCCGGTGGCGGCGCTCGCGGCGGCGGGCTTCTATATCAATGTGAGAGTCGGAGTTGTTGCGGCAGCCGTCGGCCACCTCCTGGCCGCCGCCTCGCTGCCTGTTCTGGCGGGCAGGCTCGCCGGCGCCTTCGTGGCGAGCGATTCGGCGGAGGCGGTCGACGAGTCCGCCGACGCCGAGGCGGCTGTGAGGGAGGAGCTCGAGACGGAAGAGCGGGCGAGGTCTGCGGCCAGAGAGGCGCTCATGCGCGCCGAGACGGACCTCACCGGCGCCATCGAGGAACTCGAGGAAGCGGTCGTCGAATACGACGAGCATCCCCGGGTCATGGCCGAGCTCGCGGGGCTGTACATGCGGGCCGGGAAGCAGAGAGACGCCCTGCTGACCGGCGCAAAGGCCGTGTCGGCGCTGCTCAAGGCGGCCGATGCGCAGGCCGCCGCCCGCACATTCCTTCTGCTCGGCAAGCTGCGCCAGAAGGTGAGGCTCGACGCCTCGGAGTACGAACGTCTGGCCCAGGCTCTCACGGCGGCGGGGAGGTTCGACGACGCCGTATGGTGTCTCCAGGGCTTCGCCGCCATGGGCGGCGAGGCGCTCAAGGTCCAGAAGGGCACCATAGCCGCGGCCGATGCGGCCAGACGCAGCGGCGAGGTGCGCAAGGCGCTCCAGATATACGGCTTCCTCATAAAGAAGTACCCCGACTCCCCCTTCGCCGAGTACTGCAGGGGCGAGTACCGCAAGATCCAGCGCGCGGCCGGCGGCGGAAAGTAGGACGCGTCATTCCGTGGCCCCGCGACCCGCCCTCGAGCCGCAGCGTCCGCCGCCATGTCAGGGGTTGCGGTAGGTTCGTTTTTCCGTTTTCATGAAATTTTTCTTAAAGTTTCCTTTGTCTCGTCCGAATATGTGAATATGCAGGCCGACGGCGTCGCCCCGCGGCGCCGGACCGCCTTTTCACTCGGCCAGGGATTGTTTCCCCTATGATTAAAAAGATACTTATCGTCGACGACTCGCCGGTGGCGAGGAAGATGCTCAGAAGGTGCATGCCCGAGGGGCGGGATTTCGACATATACGAGGCCGGCGACGGCGTCGACGGCCTGCGCAAGTTCCAGGAGGTGAGACCGGACCTGACATTCATGGACCTCACCATGCCGATCATGAACGGCATGCGCGCCATCGAAGAGATAAAGAAAGTGGATTCAGAGGCACTTATCATCGTGAATACGGCCGACGTCCAGATGAAGTCCATCTTCAAGGTCCTGGAGCTCGGCTCTGTCACCGTCATCAAGAAGCCACCCACCAGGGAGGCGGTCAGCGAGGCCATAGCCAGGGCCGAACAGCAAGCGCACAAGGAAAAAGAGTGAATCTGGAGCTTGAAAAAGGGGATGGGCTTTCAGCCGACGAGATCGAGGTCCTTCAGGAGATAGTCAATATCGCTTTCGGCAAGGCTTCTGCCGACCTTGCCGATCTGCTTGACCACTATCTCGTTCTCACCGTTCCCCGCGTAACGCTGGTCAAGAGCCGGGATATCCCGGCTTATATCAGAAACGAGGTGAGCTGCTACTCCAACGGCCTTAGCATAGTGGAGCAGCGTTACTGGGGCAAGTTCAAGGGGGTGGCGCTGCTCGTCTTCCCCTCCAAGGCCGGCAAGGAGCTGGTCTCGCTTCTCGGGGCCGACGACGAGATTGCCGGCCACAACCGCCTCGATACGCTGGAGAGGGAGGCCCTGGTCGAGGTGGGCAACATCCTCATAGGGGCCTGCATCGGCAAGATAGCCGAGCTGCTCCGTGACATAGTGACCTATTCGCCGCCCACCGTCATGGTCCAGACCGATCCCTTGAACACTATGCCCATAAAGCTCGACGAGCCCGAGGCCCACTCCGTCATACTGCGCACCGTCTTCAGTTTCGAGGGACGCGACTTGAGCGGCGCCCTTTTCATCATGCCGAGCCGGGAGTCGGCATGGTGGCTGAAGCTGGCTCTCAACGACTTTCTCGACAATTACGAATAGCAGCATGACGGGGTTCAGCACAGAGGCGGCGGGCCGGGCGAGTCTCGGCCGCCATGCCGCCTCTCTTAAGGGGGAGGCCGTCTTTCAGGTTCCCTCCCTTCGAGGGGAGGCGGGAGAGGGAGCTGTCGAGGTGCCCTGATGATCTTTTCGCAGATATTCGACATGGTGGACATAGGGCTCGTCGTGATCGACGCGGAGCTGAAGGTCCTCCACTGGAACAGGTGGATGGAGCTTCGAAGCGGCATCGCCGCCGACAGGATAAGGGGGGCCTCCATCGTGGAGAGCTTTCCCGAGCTCAACACGCCGCGTTTCCTCAGGAGCTGCAAGTCGGTCCTCTCCTTCGGAAACTTCTGTTTCTTTTCGCAGAAACTCCACGGCTACCTCTTCCCCTTCAAGCCGGTGAGCGCCTTCGAGAGCGACTTCGACCACATGCAGCAGAGCTGCACCATGGGGCCGCTGCGCGACGAGGACGGGTCGGTCGCCTACCTCTACATAGCCGTCCACGACGTGACCGAGATAGTGGCCTACGAGAAGCGTCTCATAGAGATGAACGTGCGTGACGCCCTGACCGGGGCCTACAACAGGAGGTTCCTGGAGACGAAGCTCGAGGAGGAGTTCGAACGCACGAGCCGCTACCAGCGCCCCTTCAGCATCATACTCTTCGACATCGACTTCTTCAAGTCCGTAAACGACGAATACGGCCACGTCTGCGGCGACGTGGTGCTCAAGACCCTGGTCTCGACGGTGGCCTCCATGATAAGGAAGACCGACTTCCTGGCCCGTTACGGCGGCGAGGAGTTCTGCTGCCTGTTGCCGGAGACCCCCTTCGAGTCGGCCAGGGTCCTGGCCGACCGCATCAGAAAGCGCGTCGAGGAGATGGAGATCATCTACGAGGGAAAGCCCGTGAAGGTGACCATAAGCCTCGGCGTCACCGCCATGAGCGAGAAGGCGGAAAGCCCCCGCGCCATGCTCCTCAAGGCCGACGAAGCGCTCTACGAGGCCAAGAGACTCGGCAGGAACAGACAGCAGGCGTCCCTTTGAACAGAACCGGCGCCTGCCGAAGCCTGCAGGGCCACTATGTGAAATTTTTTTGACAACCCGGTGTGCGTGTATTAGACTTTAACACAGTGTTTCATTGCCCGGGGGGAACCTTTCTGTAGAAGGGCCATAGGCCCACGTTTCCCCCAGACCCCCTTCAAAGACTTTCAATACGAGTTGGTTTCCCCCTGTTTTGCCAGGCAAAACAGGGGGAAACCAACTCGCATTAAAAGTTTTTGGAGGGAGTCTGAGGGAAC
>DRME01000105.1 GCA_011375175.1 Deltaproteobacteria bacterium
CAAAGACTTTTAATTCCCTGCGGATCATCCCGATTTTGCTTGCAAAATCGGGATGATCCGCAGGGCGTTAAAAGTTTTTGGAGGGAGTCTGAGGGAACCTTTTTACAAAAAGGTTCCCTCAGTGCAATAAATCAGAGTTTCCTTAGACCCGCCGTCCTTTCTCCGTGAGCCGCTCTCAGCTCCCGCGCCCCTTCTCCAGGGAAGAGATGCGGCCATCGGGGCCGCCACGCAAGGAGGGCGCTGCGCGCCGCGGCGTACAGGGGGCCGGGGAGACTTCCGCCGCCCTTGCGCAGAAAGCATCGACACGACGATATCCGCAGGACTGGCCGGAAGAGAGGAATGACGGCTGTGAAGAGAGGGATGGGAAAGAGAGCGGCCCTTGCGGCGACGGCCCTTGCGGCGCTGCTCTTTTTTTCGCTCTTTTTCGTCTCCATCGACCTGAGCTCCGAGCGGGCGGCCGTTGAGGCGGCCATCGAGTCGCGCATCAACGGCCGCATCGAGATGGACTCCATAACGCTAAAGGTCCTGCCGGTGCCGCAGATACGGCTTCGGGGGCTGAGGATAAGCGACGATTCGGGGGTCGTGATCGGGACGAAGGCCCTGAGGGTCAACGTGGAGCTCGTGCCGCTGCTGTGGCGCAGGGCCGTTATAAAGAGCCTCGATGTGGAAGGCGGGGACCTCTTGTTGAAGCGCCTTGCCGACGGACGGGTGAACATAGCCGAGATATTCAGGGAGCGGCTCTTCGACGTGACGCTCGGCTTCGTCCGTCTGAAGGGGTGCAGGCTGGGGCTCGTCGACGAGCCGGCCGGCTTTGTGAAGCCCCTGGTGCTCACGGGGCTCAACGGACGCATCTATCCCGGCGAGAGCGGACTGGCCTTCAGGGCCGAGGCCGACCTCGAGGGCGGGGGGCGGATGGAGCTCTCCGGGGACGTGAGGCTCGAAGAGGAGGAGGGGTGGAGCGCGGCGGGGGCGCTCCGGGCCGAGGGCGTGGCCGTGAGGCACCTGGCGCCGCTTCTGAGCAGGCGCGTCCCCTGGCTGCGTCCCGAGGGCGCGGTGGAGGTCGAGGGGACCTACAACCTGGAGCGCCGGAGGCTGCTCATAAAGGGCACGGTCGGCTACAGCGGCGCGGCCGTGGCGGTGCCGGGACTGAAGGGGCCGCTGCGCTCGGGCGGCGGCCGCGCGGCGGTGGAGTTCCTATGGAGCGGCGGCCGTTCGAGGCTCTGGGTGAGGGAGGCGACCGTGGAGATCGGGGGCGGCGAGCTTCGGGGCCGTCTCTCCATGGACGGCTTCGGAGCGAAGGGACGTCTCGCGGTCGAGGCCGAGGGCGGCCCCTTCGCCCTCAAGCCACTCCTTGCGCGCATCGATGGAGAGGGGCTTGCCGGGCGGACCGGCGGGCCCTGGAAGGAGGCGGAGCTTACGGCGGGGACGGTGACGGTCCGCAGCCTGGACCTGGAGACGACCTTCGCGGCCGTAAGGGACGGAAGCTTTCTCGACTCGCTCTTCGTGGACACCGTCGTCTCCGGTGTCGTCCTGCGCCACGGCAGGCTCTCGGCGGCGGTGACCGACGCCGGCGGCGCCGTCTCCTTCAAGGGCGGGACCCTCTTCGTCAAGGACTTCTCGGCCGGCTACGGCCGCTCCAGGCTCAGGGACCTGGACGGCGTCTTCTCCGGCCCTCTCGGCCCCGGTTCTTTCAGGGTCGACGTCGACGCCCGGCTCGCGGCCGACGAGACGGTGGCCGAGCTGGCCCGCGTCTTCGGCCACAGGCCGTGGGTCTCGGGTCTCACGGCCGACGGCGACTTCGCCCTGAAGATGCGTATCGAGGGCGGAGGCGCCCGCCCCGTGCGCTACAAAGGCCGCGTCATGGTGAAGGACTTTACGCCCGGATACGCTGGGGTCGTCTTCCCCGTGAGGCCGGCAAGCGGCGAGGTGAGCTTCGACAACGAGAGGATCGTCATCGAGGGCCTGAGAGGGGGGCTTGAGAGGACGGAACTCACCGTGAGCGGCGAGATAAGCGGCTACCTCGAGGGCAGGCCGGACGTGGACATGGACATATCGGGCGAGCTCTCGGGCGGAGAGGTCGTAAGGCTTCTGAAGATGAAAAGAGATGTGCCCGTGGAGCTCGACGGGCCGATCCCCTTCTCCATGCGTGTCGACGGGAGGTTCGGCGCCCTTCGCGTAAGACCGGTAGCCGACCTGACGGCTGCGTCGCTGGAGATCCCGGGGTTCGTGCGCAAGGCGGCGTCAAGCCCCCTTTCGCTCACGGCCGAGGCGGTGGTCAGGGACGACGGCGTGGTCATCGAGAGGGCGGCAGCGGCCTTCGGCGAGTCGGTGGTGACCGTCGGCGGCACCGTTGCGGCCGACCTCTCGTCATACGAGCTGGACGTGAACTCCGGCAAGGTGACGGCCGCGGACCTCGAGAGCCTATCCCCGAGTTTCGGCCTCGCCGCCGGAGGCGAGGCGGCCGTTAGCCTCAAGGTCTCGTCCCGCAGGGGAGAGGCCCCGGCCCTGGAGGGCGAGGTCTCGGTCAGGGACGGCTACTACCGCAGCCCCGCCCTGCCCGCGCCGCTGCGCGAGATAAAGGCCAGGGCCGTGCTCTCCGGCAGGAGCGCCGCCGTAACGGTCGACAACGTGACCGCAGGCTCCTCGCGGCTCAAGGGAAGGATCGACATACTCGATATCGAGAAGAAGGTCGTGGACTTCACCGTCAGCTCGCCGCGCGTCGACTTCTCGGACTTCGTCGGCGCCGGAGGCGGCCCCGGGATGAGCGTCACGGGCCGGGGCCGTGTGGAGATAGGGAGCGCCCTTGTGCGCGGGCGCGAGCTCACGGACCTTGCAGCGGACGTGAGTCTCGACAGGGAGCGGGTGAGGCTCGAGGGGCTATCCTTCGGTTTCCACGGCGGAACGGTGCGGGGAGATGCCGTCTACTACCGGGACCCCTCGGAGCCGAGGCTCTGGGGCTGCAGGCTCCACTTCGAGGGCGTGGACCTCGAGGCCCTCGTCTCCGAGCTCGGGGCAAAGGAGCCCGTCTTCTCCGGCAGGCTCGACGGCGCCGTCGACCTTGCGGGAAAGCGGTGGGAGGAGGTGCCGGTCAGGGGCCTGGAGGGCTCGTTCGAGCTCAGGAGCGAGGGGGGCAGGCTCTGGAGGTTCGTCATTCTCAACAAGATATTCTCCATCGTCAACATCGTCTCCATAGAAAAACTCTTCGAGGAGGGCCTGCCCTACGACAGGGTGGGCGGGCGCTTCACCGTGAGAAGGGGCGTGATAAGGACCGAGGACCTTCTGCTCGAGAGCGACTCCATGCGCATGTCGGCCGTGGGGAGCATAGACCTGGCCGGCAGGACGGTGGACGCCAAGCTGGGCTTCCACCCCTTCGTCACCATCGACAAGATAGTGACCAAGATACCCATAGCGGGCTGGATAATAGGCGGCAAGGAGAAGAGCACCATAAGCATGTACTACGAGATAAAGGGTCCCTTCGAGGGGATAGAGGTGAGGCCCATACCGGTGAAGGCCCTGGGCGAGGGGTTGCTGGGCATATTCCGCAGGCTTCTCGAGGCGCCCATAAGGCCCTTCCGGCCGGAGAGGGAAGCGGAGGAGGGGAAGTGAGTTCGCCGGGGAGCGGGAGGGGTACGCCGAGGGGGTTCTGGAACAGGCTCAAGGCCCGCTGGTACCGTCGAGGCATGGAGAGGTCCGACTTCGCCGAGGCCGCGCTCGGCGTGATGGCGCCGAGGATGGAGAGGGGCTGGTCGGTGCTCGACGTGGGCGCGGGGTGCGGCGCGCTCTGCCTTGCGCTCGCCGAGGCCGGATTCGAGGTCACGGCGCTCGAGCCGGCGCCGGCCATGTACGAGATACTGGTGGAGGAGAAGGAGCGCAGGGGGCTGGACGGGCTTGAGACCGTCCGGGGGGCGTGGGGGGAAATCGACGCGGGCGGCTACGACGTCATCGTCTGCGCCAACGTGCCGGAGCTGCTCGGCGGCGGCGGCGACTTCCTCCCGGCCGTGGACAGGGCCGCCCGCAGGATGGTCTTTCTCATCGCCTCGGCCGGTCCCGGGGCCGACAAGTTCTACTACAGGGACCTCTATCCGCTCATATTCAACAAACCCTACCCGCCGAGGACCGACTACCTCGCCACCTACTGCGCCCTCCATGAGCTCGGCATCTGCGCGGGGGTGGAGATAATCGAGTACGACTTCGATCAGCCCTTCGACGACCTCGACGAGGCCGTCGAATTCTGGAAGGAGTACATGGGCATCGTCACCGAGGAGCACGACGGGAAGCTCGCCGGCTACCTGAGGGGGCGGCTCGAAGAGGCCGACGGCGGACTCGTCGCACGATTCCATAAACGCTCGGCCGTGATCTACTGGTCCACCGACAGGGAGGACGGCCGCCGGAAGGCCCGGCGATAATCTGCATTGACGCCCCCAGCGTCAATACTTATAATGGAAACTCCGATTGTTCGCACTGAGGGAACCTTTTTGTAAAGGGTCACAGACCCACGGGTCACAGACCCACGGTTCCCTCAGACTCCCTCCAAGACTTTCAACGCGAGTTGGTTTCCCCTGTTTTGCCAGGCGAAACAGGGGGAAACCAACTCGTATTGAAAGTCTTTGAAGGGGGTCTGGGGGAAACTTTCTACAGAAAGTTTCCCCCAGGGCAATTAAAAGTCTTTGAAGGGGTCTGGGGGAAACGTGGGCCTGTGGCCCTTCTGCAGAAAGTTTCCCCCAGGGCAATAACGGCTTCTGAAAGGGACGGGGGCTTTTCGTCGTGCGAAGAGAGGGTGCGCACAAGGTCTATCTCCTTCTGGTCGTGGTGTTGCTGGCCGTGGTCGCCGCCCCTGCGCTCCTGTATGTCCACGTGCTGGGCAGGGCCGGCGGGGATGAGTATGCCGGCTACATAAGGGAGTTGCGCTCCACGCTCCACCGCATCGAGGTCGAGACGGTCTCCGTCCGTCACGGGGAGGGGCGGCTTCGCCGTATGCTCAGGGAGCATATGAGGGAGTTCGACGGCGCGCTGGCGGCGCTTGAGCACGGCGGGCGCAGCGGCGAAGATGTCCTGCCGCCCGCACCGGCCTTTCTCAGGCCCGAGCTCGAGCGGCTCAGGACCGCATGGCGGGGCGTGGAAGGCAGGCTCCTGGTGGTGATCGACCGTCCCCATGACGACGCCAAGGTGCTCGACGCCTCGATGAGCGCTCTCGAGGGCGTCAAGGAGATATACGCGGCGGTGGATCGCATAGAGGAGCTCGTGGCCGCCAGGAGCGTGCGCTGGAGCAAGTCCGTCATGACGGCCGCCGCCGCCGTCTCGGCCGTGGGGGTGACGGCGGCGATCTACCTCTTCTTCCAGCTCAGGCGGCGGGAGCGTGAGGCGGAGGAATGGATCGCGTCGCTGGAAAAAGACAAGGAGATGGCCGAGGCGGCCAACAGGGCCAAGAGCGATTTCCTGGCGAGCATGAGCCACGAGATCCGCACGCCCATGAACGGCATAATCGGCATGACCGAGCTGGCGCTCAACACGGACCTGACGCCGGGGCAGCGCGACTATCTCAAGATGGTCAAGAGCTCGGCCGACTCGCTGCTCTCGCTCATAAACGACATACTCGATTTCTCGAAGATAGAGGCCGGCAAGCTGGAGCTCGACCTCGGCCCCTTCGACCTGCGCGACACGATGGGCGAGATAATGGACACGCTCGCGCTCAAGGCCCACGAGAAGTCGCTGGAGCTGGCCTGTCACATCCTCCCCGACGTGCCGGACCGGCTGGTGGGCGACAAGGGGCGGCTGCGCCAGGTGCTCGTCAACCTGACGGGCAACGCCGTCAAGTTCACCGACGAGGGTGAGGTCGTGGTGCGCGTGGAAAAGCTCACCGAGGGGGACGGCGAGACGACCCTCCATTTCACCGTGACCGACACGGGCGCGGGCGTGCCCGCGGCCAAGCAGGAGCGCATATTCGATCCCTTCTGGCAGGACACGACCTCCGCCATGCAGCGCCAGGAGGGCACGGGCCTGGGGCTCGCCATATCGGCCCAGATAGTGGAGCTCATGGGCGGGCGCATATGGGTCGAGAGCCCCCTGCGGGAAAGACCCGTGGCCGCCGGCGGTCCCGGAAGCGTCTTTCACTTCACCGCATGTTTCAAGGTGCAGAGCGGAGAGCGCATCACGCCTGCGCAGGCGAGCCTGGCGGGCTACGGCGACATCCGCGTGCTCATAGTGGACGACAACGCCACCAACAGGCGCATCCTCGAGGAGATGGTAGGCAACTGGAAGATGCGTCCCCTTTCGGTCGGCAGCGCCGCCGCCGCGCTCGATGCGCTCAAGGCGGCCAGGGCCGAGGGCTCGCCCTTCCAGATCATGCTGCTCGATGCGACCATGCCCGACATCGACGGCTTTTCGCTGGCCCGTCTCGTCAGGGAAGAGCCGGGGCTTGCCGAGGGGCTGAGGATAATAATGCTCACCTCGGCGCTCATGGCCGACGCCGAGGAGTGCCGGGCCGCGGGCATCTCCAAGCGCCTGCCCAAGCCCGTGAAGCAGTCGAGCCTCTACGACGCCATAGTGGACGTCATCGAGGGCGAGGAGGCCGCCGCCGAGACTCCCCCGGGCGAGACGGGGGAGGGTGCGGCCGAGGCGGTGGAAGCGGAAGAGGAGGCCCCCATGGAAGAGGGAGCGCAGGCTTTGAAGAGACCGCTCAAGATACTGCTGGCCGAGGACAACCCGGTGAACCAGATGCTCGCCGTGGCGCTGCTCGAGCGCGAGGGCCACGACGTCACCGTCGCAGACGACGGCTTCAAGGCCGTCTCGCTTCTCGACACCGACGACTTCGACATGGTGCTCATGGACATCCAGATGCCCAACATGGACGGTTTCCAGGCCACAAAGCTCATAAGGCGCAGGGAGCGCGCTACGGGCGATCACATACCCATAGTGGCCATGACGGCCCATGCCCTCAAGGGCGACCGCGAGCGCTGTCTCGACGCCGGCATGGACGACTACATCTCCAAGCCCATAGACATCAAGGGACTCCAGCGGGTCATAGCCAACATGGCCCGTCGCATAGCGGGGCGCAACGCCGAGGAGGGCGGCTCCCCTCCCGCACGGAACGAGGCGGAGCGCGGCGGCTCGCTCGACACCGAAGCGCTGCTGCGGCGTGTGGGCGGCGACAGGGACCTGCTCAAGAGGATGGCCGAGGCCTTCTGCGAGCGCTATCCCCAGGACGTGGCCACCGTGAAGGAGTCGCTCCACGCCGGGGACCTCACCGCCGCCGCCCAGGCGGCCCACTCGCTCAAGGGCGCGCTCGGCAACCTCGACGCCGGGAAGGCGCGCCTTGCGGCCCTCGAGCTCGAGGAGGCGGCGCGCTCCGGCGACATCGACGCGTCGCGCCGGGCGCTCTCCCGCCTCGAAGGGGAGCTCGACAGCCTGGAGGCGGCCCTCAAGGAGCTCGCCGGCAAGCTCTGACACCCTGCCCCTGCTTCCCGCCTCCCCTCTGCGCTCGCCCGGGCCCCCCGCCGGCGCAACGCCTTCTTGACACGGTGCGGAGAACGGTATGTACCCACCCCCGATACCAGTAAGTACTAAGGAAGCTCTGATTTATTGCACTGAGGGAACCTTTTTGTAAAAGGGTCACAGACCCACGGTTCCCTCAGACTCCCTCCAAAAACTTTTAACGCGAGTTGGTTTCCCCCTGTTTTGCTTGACAAAACAGGGGGAAACCAACTCGTATTAAAAGTCTTTGAAGGGGGTCTGGGGGAAACTTTCTACAGAAAGGTTCCCCCAGGGTAATTAAAGGGATGAGGAAGGGAGGCCGTCGATGAGTGGTCGAAACCTTTGGGACGGGAGCGGGGCCGCCGCTTCGCCGCTTGCGGCTCTTGTCCTCGTGCTCTGCCTTGCAGGCGCGGCGCCGGCGCAGGAGCTGACTCTCGCCGACGCCTACAGGCTCGCCCTCGCCAACCACGACGCCATGGACGTGGCCAGGGAGGCCGTCGTCCAGAGCGAACGCGAGATAGACAGGGCCTTCTCCAGGGTCCTGCCCACCCTCTCGGCCGAGGGGAGCTACACGCGCTACAGCGAGAAGAAGACCGTCGGAGGCTTTCTCCTCCAGCCCGAGTCGAGCACACGCTTCGAGGTGCGTCTGAGCCAGTCGCTTTACGACGGCGGCAAGGAGTGGAGTCTTCTGAGGCAGGCGGAGAAGCGGCTCTCCAGGGACCGTCTCGGTGTGGACGAGATGCGCGAGGAGATACTCATAGAGACGGCCCGCGCCTACTACGGCGTGCTCGCGGCGGGCAGGAACGTGGAGATCAAGGAGGCGGCCCTGAGGAGGGCCCGCTCCCACCGCGACGTGGCGGCCGCGAGGCTCGAGGTGGGCACGGCCACGAAGGCCCAGCTCCTGAGGGCCGAGGCCGAGGCCGCCGACGCGGCGGCCGAGCTGACGAGGGCCCGCCTGGAGTTCGAGGACTCGATGGAGCTGTTGCGAAGGCTCACCGGCCTTGCCGGACCGGTCGAGGCGGCGGAGCCCCCGGAGCAGCCGCCGGTGGTGCTTCCAAAGGAGCAGCTCGTCGAGGTGGCGCTCGCAAAGAGGCTGGATATGAGGCGGGCGCGCATGGACGAGGCCATAGCGGCCGAGGGGGTCGAGTACGCCAAGGGCAACTTCCTGCCGTCGGTGAGCATCGACGGCGTTTACTCAAGGCGCGACCAGTCGCCGCAGACCTCGTTCCTGCTCAACGACGTCCTCTATGCGGGTGTGACCGTGCGTTTTCCCATATTCGAGGGTGGGTTGAGAAGGGCCGAGCTCGATCAGGCCCGCAGCAGGCTCAGGGCTGCCGAGTCGCAGCGGCGCGACAGGGCCCGCGAGGTGGCGCTTCAGGTGCGCGTGGCCTACAACAACCTCAAGGCCGCGGCGGCGGTCATAGAGTCCTATGAGAAGAAGCTCGCCTTCGCCAGGGAGAACTACGAGATGGTGTTCAAGCAGTTCGCCTACGGCCTCGCCGACAGCGTGGACGTGGTGGACGCCGAGGCCACGCTGACCGAGGCCGAGACGGCGCTGATGGCGGCGCGCTACGAGCGCGAGCTCAGGGTGCTGGAGCTAAAAAAGAGCATGGGCGTGCTCCTCGACGAGACCGGGGCCGAGATGGCCCGGAAGGAGTGAAGGAGCGGCCGCCGCGCCGTGCCGGCGGTCTATGCGCTCATCGGCGAGGGGGAGGGGATTTTTCTCAGGCGTCGCCCTTGAAGAGGAAGTTGTTGGGACCTTCGCGCTTGGCGGCGTACATGGCCTCGTCGGCGCTCTTGAGCAGGGCCTCCGGGTTGCCGCCGTTCACGGGATAGAGGCTTATGCCTATGCTGGTCGTGACGGTGTATCCGCTCTCGTCGATGGTAATTGGCGAGGAGATGGAGTCGATGATCTTGCGGGCCGCCACGGCGGCGAAGCGGGGCTCGGTTATCTCGGTCAGTATGACGGCGAACTCGTCGCCGCCGAGCCGCGCCACGGTGTCGGCCTTGCGCACCGACTCCGATATGCGGCGGGCCACCTCCTTGAGGAGCTTGTCGCCTATGCCGTGGCCGTAGGTGTCGTTTATCCTCTTGAAGGCGTCGAGGTCGATGTAGAGAAGGGCGAGGAGGTGGTTGTAGCGCCGGGCCTGCACGATGCCGTGGCTCAATCTGTCGAAAAAGAGCATCCTGTTTGGAAGTCCCGTGAGCGAGTCGAAGTGGGCCACGTACTGCAGGTGCTCCTCGGCGAGCCTGCGCTCGGTGATGTCCCTGAAGACGACGACCGAGCCCGTGGGCCTGCCGCCGCCGGTTATGGCCGTGACGATGTACTCGATGGGTATGGTGCGGCCGTCGTTTGTCCTGAGGCTGTGTCTTCGCAGGGGGTCGGCCCTGCCCTCCTCCACGATGCGCGCCACCGGCAGTTCGATGGTCCTGCCCGTGTCCTCGTCGGCTATGTCGAGCACCTCGCTCACCGGTCTGCCGCAGGGGTCGTCGTCGATCCATCCCGTAAGGTGCCGGGCCACGGGATTGGCGAAGGTGACGATGCCGTCGGCGTCGGTGGCGATTACGGCGTCTCCTATGGAGTGGAGCGTCGTGTGGAGGCGCTGCTCGCTCTCGCGCAGCCGTCGCTCCATGGCGTGCTTGTAAAGGGCCATCTCCACCGTGAAGTGGAGCTCCTTTTCGTCGTAGGGCTTGACGAGGAGGCCGAAGGGCTCGGTCTCCTTTATGCGGTCGAGCAGGTCGTCGTCGGCGTGGGCCGTCACGTAGACGACGGGGATGTCGTGTACAGTCCGTATCTGCTCGGCCGTCTCGATGCCGTCCACGGGGCCCCGCAGCCTTATGTCCATGAGCACGATGTCGGGCCTGTGGGCGCCTGCGGCCGCCATCGCCTCATCGCCGGTGGAGACGGCCGCGCATACCACGTAGCCGAGGGCCGTGAGCAGCTCGGTGAGCGAGTCGACGAACGCCCGGTCGTCGTCGACTATCATTATGCGGCTTTTGTCTTTCTTCATCAACGCCATGCCCTCTGCTGCTCCACCTCGTCCGGATCCCGCCCGTCCATCGGGCGCGGCGCCCCGCTCCCCGCGGCGAGGTCGTCTTGCGGGTGTGGAGGCGATATGGTTTTCCATTAGTTATATTATATACTATTTTTAGTGTTTAGCCAACATTGTTCACATTTCAGCGGTCGAGAGGGCCGGGGCGCCGCCGCGGCGGCGCCCCGGCCAAGCCCCTTTTCTTTTGACAAGGGGCCTCGATTTTTTTAAAATATCCCATTGACTTTCGCGCAACACAGGCCGCAGTGACCGACGCCGGGGACCCGGTGCGCCACTGGCGGTCCGGCTTTCGCCCTTTTACGCCTTTCATGGAACAGAGCAGGATACGCAACTTCTCCATAATCGCCCATATCGACCACGGCAAGTCCACCCTCTCGGACAGGCTGCTCGAGTACACGGGCGCCGTCACCGAGCGGGAGATGGTCGATCAGTTCATGGACAAGATGGATCTCGAGCGCGAGCGGGGGGTGACCATCAAGGCCCAGACGGCGCGGCTGGGCTACCGCGCCGACGACGGCGTCGACTACGTGCTCAACCTCATAGACACGCCGGGACACGTGGACTTCAGCTACGAGGTGAGCCGCAGCCTCTCGGCCTGCGAGGGGGCGCTGCTCGTGGTCGACGCCTCGCAGGGCGTGGAGGCCCAGACGCTTGCGCACCTCTACACGGCCGTGGACGTGGGGCTCGAAATATGCCCCGTGCTCAACAAGATAGACCTGCCCCAGGCCGACCCCGAGCGCGTAAGGCTCGAGATCGAGGAGATACTGGGGCTCGACTCCTCCGAGGCCGTGCTGGTGAGCGCAAAGGAGGGCATCGGCATAAAGGACGTGCTCGAGGCCATCGTGCGCAGGATCCCCCCGCCCCGCGGCGAGCGCGACGCCCCCCTCAAGGCCCTCGTCTTCGACAGCTGGTACGACTCCTACCAGGGCGTGGTCGTGCAGGTGCGGGTGGTGGACGGTGTGGTGACCAGGGGCATGCGCATAAAGTTCATGGCCACCGGCAAGTGCTTCGACGTGGACCGCGTCGGTGTCTTCGCCCCTTCTCCGGCGGAGGTCGATTCGCTGGGACCGGGAGAGGTGGGCTTTCTCACGGCCGCCATAAAGCAGGTGCGCGACACCAAGGTGGGCGACACCATAACCGGGGCCGACCGTCCGGCCCGAAGCCCCCTGCCCGGCTACAAGGCCGTCAAGTCCATGGTCTTCAGCGGCCTCTACCCCGTCGACTCCGCCCAGTACGAGAACCTGAAGGACGCCATGGTCAAGCTCAGCCTCAACGACTCGGCCTTCACCTACGAGCAGGAGACGTCGCTTGCCCTGGGCTTCGGCTTCCGCTGCGGTTTTCTCGGCCTCTTCCACATGGAGATAATCCAGGAGCGCCTTGAAAGGGAGTACGGTCTCGACATAATAACCACGGCGCCGACGGTGGCCTACAGGGTCCACACCAGGCGGGGCGAGGTCCTCTACGTGGACAACCCCACGAGCCTGCCCCCGCCCCAGTACATCGAAAGGCTCGAGGAGCCCTACATACTGGCGACCATCCACATCCCGTCCGAGTACCTCGGCCCCGTTCTCGGCCTCTGCGAGGAGAAACGGGGCATCCAGAAGGAGATAAGCTACATCACCCCCACCAGGGCGATGGTCGTCTACGAGATCCCCTTGAACGAGGTGGTCCTCGACTTCTACGACAAGCTCAAGACCCTGACCAAGGGTTACGCCTCCATGGACTACGAGTACGCCGATTTCAGGGAGGCGGACCTCGTGAAACTCGACATACTCATAAACGGCGAGCCCGTCGACGCCCTCTCGCTCATCGTGCCGCGCTCGAGGGCCTATCCCCGGGGCCGCGACATCGCCAGGAAGATGAAGGAGCTCATACCGCGCCAGATGTTCGAGGTCGTCATACAGGCCGCCATAGGCGGCAAGGTCATAGCCCGCGAGACGATCAAGGCGCTGCGAAAGAACGTGACCGCCAAGTGTTACGGCGGCGACATAACCCGCAAGAGAAAGCTTCTGGAAAAGCAGAAAGAGGGCAAGAAGCGTATGAAGAGCGTGGGCAGGGTCGAGCTTCCGCAGGAAGCCTTCCTGGCCGCCCTGAAGGTGGGCTGAGGGGGCGCCGGCAGGCCGGGGCAGAGGCGGGGCCTATGGCCCTTCTTCAGAGAGTCTCACCCCGGGGCGAACAGAGTCTTCTTGAGCGGGGGAACCTATGGAGAGAGCTGACTATGGCTGAAGACCAGGCGGTGGAGAAGAGGAGCGCAGAGGAGGAGAGGCCGGGCGGCGCCGGGAGGGGAGGGAGCAAGGCCGGCCGCTGGACGCGCGAGACCATAGAGGCCGTAGTAATCGCCCTTGTGCTGGCCGTAGTCATAAGGACCTTCGTCGTCCAGGCCTTCAAGATACCGTCCAGCTCGATGGAGGATACGCTTCTCATAGGCGATCACATACTGGTCTCCAAGTTCTCCTACGGCATCCAGGTGCCGAAGCCGGCGATGATAAACGTCCTGGGTCTTACGATGCCCTTCTTCACGACCGAGCTCAAGCCCCTGTGGGGCGAGATCGAGCGCGGCGACGTCATAGTCTTCCGCCCCCCCCACGAGCCCGACAAGGACTACATAAAGCGCGTTGTCGGCATACCGGGCGACACCGTTGAAATAAGGGACAAAAAGATATACATTAATGGGGAGCCCTGGGACGACCCCTACGGCGTGTACAAGGGTGCTACCGCCTGGGAGACGCACAAGGTCGACAATTTCGGGCCCATAAGGGTCCCCGAGGGCAAGGTCTTCGTCATGGGAGACAACCGGGACCGCAGCTACGACAGCCGCTTCTGGGGCTTCGTCGACATGAAGGACATAAAGGGCAGGGCCTTCATGATCTACTGGTCCTGGGACTCCACGAAGACGCTATTCGAGAAGGTGCGCTTTTCGAGGATAGGCAGGATAATAAGGTAGCCGGCCTGCGGTGAAGGAGCTCATCGAAGAGTTCGGGAGGTATCTCGTCGTGGAGCGCAACGCCTCGGCCCACACCGTGAGCTCCTACCTGCGGGACCTGCGCCAGTTCGAGGCCTTCCTTGAGGCGAGGGAGGAGAAGAGCGTGGTGCGGATCCGTGACGTGTCCGACCGTGACGTGCGGGCCTTCGCCGCCGCGCTCCACCGCCGTCTCTCCAGGTCGAGCATTGCGCGCAAGCTCTCCTCGCTCAGGAGCTTTTTCAGGTTCCTTCAGCGGCGCGGCCTGGTGCGGCGCAACCCGGCGCAGGCCGTGCCTTCTCCCAGGTCCGGCCGTTTCCTGCCAACGGTCCTTACCGTAGAGGAGGCGGCCGAGCTCGTCGAGGCGGCCGGGAAGGGGGGAGCGAAAGGCCGGCGGGGGAGGGGAGAGGCCGATGCCGCAAGGGACCGGGCCGTGCTCGAGGTTCTCTACTCGACGGGCATGAGGGTGAGCGAGCTCACGGGGCTTCGCTTAAGGGACGCCGACTTCGACGGCGCGACCATGAGGGTGCGCGGCAAGGGCGGCAAGGAGCGCGTGGTCTTCCTCGGCCGCCCGGCCGTCGAGGCGCTGCGTGCCTACCTTGATGCGAGGGCGGGGCGGGGAGGGCGCGTCCCGGCCCCCGACGACCCCGTCTTTGAGGGACGGGACGGAGGGCCGCTCTCGGCGCGGACGGTCCAGAGGATAGTGCGCCGCCATGCGCTCGCGAGCGCCATCGACAAGCGACCCACACCCCACTCGCTGCGCCACAGCTTCGCAACCCACCTGCTCGACGCGGGCGTGGACCTGCGCTCCATCCAGGAGATGCTCGGCCACGAGAGCCTCTCCACCACACAGCGGTACACGAAGGTGAGCCTGCGCTCGCTCATGGCCGTATACGACGAGACCCATCCCAGGGCGAAGATACGCCGGGAGACGGGGGAAAAGAGAAAAAAGTAGCGGACTCTTCGAGGGAAATTCTTCAGGGAAGCCCTGATTAACCACCCCGGGGGAAACTTTCTGCAGAAGGGCCACAGGCCCGCGTTTCTCCCCGCGGCTCCCTCGTATGTTATTCGGATTATTCGGATGCTTGGCGGTCCCTTGGAGGTTCGGGCCGCAAAGGCGTAAAAAATCCCGCCTGGCGCGGCCCGAACCTCCAAAGGACCGCCCCCCGGGCAGTTGGTGCGGCTCTGAGGGAACCTTTTCGTAAAAGGGTCACAGACCCACGGTTCCCTCAGACTCCCTCCAAAAACTTTTAACGCCCTGCGGTTCATCCCGATTTTGCTTGTAAAATCGGGATGAACCGCAGGGAATTAAGGAAGCTCTGATTAATTACCCTGGGGGAAACTTTCTGTAGAAAGTTTCCCCCAGACCCCCTTCAAAGACTTTCAATACGACTTGGTTTCCCCCTGTTTTGCTTGGCAA
>DRME01000106.1 GCA_011375175.1 Deltaproteobacteria bacterium
GAAAGTTTCCCCCAGACCCCCTTCAAAGACTTTTAATTCCCTGCGGTTCCTCCCGATTTTGCAAGCAAAATCGGGAGGAACCGCAGGGCGTTAAAAGTTTTTGGAGGGAGTCTGAGGGAACCTTTTTACAAAAAGGTTCCCTCAGGATAATGTAAGAGGCTCACCGACCGGCGTTTCCCGCAGTCGAGACCGGAGACGAGACCATGGCGGGCAGAGGAAGAAAGAGAGCGAAGGCGGCCTTCTTCTCCTTCACATCTTGCGAGGGCTGCCAGCTCATGGTCCTCAGTTGCGAGCGCGAGCTGCCTGAGCTCGTCGACATGGTGGATATCGTCGATTTCCGCGAGGCCAAGAGCTCAAGGAGCGACGACTACGACATAGCCTTTGTCGAGGGGAGCATCACCAGGGCCCGCGAGGCGGAAAGACTCGAGGAGATACGGCGCAACGCCGAGGTCGTCGTGGCCCTCGGCGCCTGCTCTTCCACGGGCGGGCTCAACCTTCTCAAGAACCGCTTCTCCATGGACGAGGTGCGCCGCATGGTCTACGGCGACAAGGCGCACCTCTTCGACACCATGGAGGCCCGTCCCATAGAGGACTTCATCGACGTGGACGTGAGGCTCCACGGCTGCCCCATATCGAAGAAAGAATTCCTCGGGGCGGTGAAGGACCTGCTGCTCGGCAAGGTCCCGGCGCAGACAGGCCACCCGGTCTGCGCGGAGTGCAAGAAGGCGGGCAACGTCTGCGTCTTCGAACTCGGGCGGAGCTGCATGGGACCGGTAACGCGGGCCGGCTGCGACGCCGTCTGCGTAAGTTACGGCACATGGTGCTGGGGCTGCCGCGGTCCCGTCGACGACGCCAACGGCAGCGCCCACATGGAGACGCTCGCACGCCACGGCCTGACGGTCGAAGAGGCCCTCAGGCTCTTCGACCTCTACGGCCGTCCCGAATCGCGGGACGTGAAAGACGGGGAAAGATGAGCGGGGGAAGGGACCTCTCCATAAGGATCGAAGAGATAACGAGGGTCGAGGGACACGGCGACATCGTCATGGACCTCGAAAGCGGCGAGATAACGACCCTCGAGCTGCGCATAGTGGAGTCGCCGCGCTTCTTCGAGGCCATGCTGCGGGGCCGCGGCTACATGGAGGCCCAGCACATCATGTCGCGCATATGCGGCATCTGCGCCGTGAGCCACAGTCTCGCCTCCCTCAAGGCCGTCGAGGCGGCGCTGGGCATGGAGATATCCGAACAGGCCCGGCTGCTCAGAAGGCTCGCCCACTGCGGCGAGATGCTCCAGAGCCACCTGCTCCACCTCTGCTTCCTCGTGCTCCCCGACCTCGAGGGCGAGGACTCCGTGATTCCGCTCATAGAGCGCGAGCCCGGCCTCATGAAGAAGGCGCTGCGGCTCAAGGCCCTGGCGAACTCCATCTGCGAGGTCGTGGCGGGCCGCCACATACATCCCATAAGCCTCCAGCCCGGCGGCGTCACCCACGTGCCGTCGGCCCGGGAGCTTGAGAGGCTCGGCACGGAGCTTTCCGGCTCCATAGGAGAACTCGAAGAGCTCGCCGGCTTCTTCCTCGGCCGCTGCGCGCCGGAGTTCACCAGGCCCCGCGAGCACATAAGCCTCAAAAGTCCCGGCGGCTACGGCTTCTACGACGGCGAGCCCTTCTCGGACAGGGCCGGCCCCCTCGGCGTCGGGACCTACACAAAACACGTAAAGGAGTACGTCGTCCCCTACTCCACCGCCCTCCAGGCCGCAACCGCAGGGGGCGACTACATGGTGGGGGCCCTGTCGAGGGTCGCAAACGGCTTCGACTCGCTCAGCGCCGCCGCGCGCAAGGCCGCCTCCGAGGCGCGCCTTGCGCCGACGGTGCAGGGCGCGCCTTCGGCGTGGAACAACCCCTTCGCCAACAACCTGGCCCAGCTCGTCGAGTGCTTCCACTTCACCGACGAGGCCGTGGCCATCATAGAGGGGTTACTCGCAAGGGGGCTCGAAGACGAGGAGCTTGCGCGCCCCACGCGATGGGGAACGGGCGTCGGCGTCGTCGAGGCCCCGCGGGGGCTCCTCTACCACGAGTACGCCGTGGCCGACGGCGGCACGGTGGAGTCGGCGCGGTGCATCATACCGACGGCCCAGAACCTGCGCTCCATGGAGGAGGACCTGAGGGCCTTCGCGCCGACCATCGCCGGGGAGAGCGAGGCCCGCATAAGACTCGCCGTCGAGGCCCTCGTAAGGGCCTACGACCCCTGCATCTCCTGCGCAACCCATCTCATAAACGTCGAGTTCACCGGACAGGGAGCGTGAGCCATGGCGAGAATACTCATAATAGACGACGACGCCGACCTCGTGGAGGCGCTCAAGATCGTCCTCGAATCGAGGGGACACGTCGTGGAGAGCGCGCCGGAAGGCGACGCGGGCTACGAGCTCGCCCGCTCTCTCCGTCCCGACCTCGTGATCCTCGACGTCATGATGCGCACCAAGGACCAGGGCTTCCAGGTGAGCTACAGGCTCAAGAACAACCCCGAGCTCTCCTCCATACCGATCCTCATGCTCACCTCCGTGGGCGCCGAGACCGGCTTCAGCTTCGGTCCCGACGACGAAGACTACATGGCGGCCGACGACTTCGCCGAGAAACCGATAAAGCCCGAGGAACTCCTTGAGAGGGTGGAGCGCCTTCTCGGCGGAAGACCGGCATAAAATCTCCCCCGGCGCAACGGACCGGAGCTTCCCTGGAGGAAAAAAAGATGTGAACGTTCCGAAGGGGCTCAGAGAGGTCGAGCTCATCGAGCGGCTCGGCTGGTTCATAAAGGTCCGGTGGCTCGCCGTATGCTTCATCGTTGCGGCCGCCGCTGCGGCGCGGCTCGTCCTCGCCGTCGACTTCCCCCTCGCCGCGGTGCTGGCCGTGACGGCCGTCATAGCCCTCTACAACCTCGGTTTCGCGCTCTACAAGGGACGCATCCAGCGCACCACGGTCGTGGCCGTGGACCTGCCGCGCCGGGCCGCCCGCTTCACGGCGCTCCAGGCGGCGGCCGACCTCATAGCCCTGCTCCTCGTCATCCACTTCACGGGCGGGGCGTCCAACCCCTTCCTCTTCTACTTCATCTTCCACACCGTCATAACGGCCATACTCCTGCCGCGCAGGGCGAGTTTCGTCCAGTCGGCGCTGGTCTGCGCGGCCGTGGCGGCGCTGCTCACGGCCGAGTACGCGGGCGCTGCGCCCCACCACCCCTTCGGCGACCTCTTTCCCCGCC
>DRME01000107.1 GCA_011375175.1 Deltaproteobacteria bacterium
CTCCAAAAACTTTTAACGCCCTGCGGATCATCCCGATTTTGCAAGCAAAATCGGGATGATCCGCAGGGAATTAAAAGTCTTTGAAGGGGGTCTGGGGGAAACTTTCTACAGAAAGTTTCCCCCAGGGTAATTAATCAGAGCTTCCTTAGGGAAACCCCTAACTAACTGCCCTGAGGGAACCCTGGACTCCCTCCAAGTTTTTTCTTTGCCCTTCGAGCCGCGCATGGGGCGCTCCCCCGGAGGGTCGGGCCGCAAGGGCGTAAAAAAAATCCCGCCCGGCGCGGCCCGACCCTCCGGGGGAGCGCTGAACGGGCGAATAAGAGAGGGGGGCCGCGGGCGGGAACCGGGGGTCTGCGCCACTTTCCTACCCGTCGGTGAAATAAATCAGAGTATCCACAAAAGCGAGGTGTGCGATGGACGAGAGACAGATGGAGGTGGTGCCGGGTCTCGAGGGTATCCCGGCCGCCGAGTCGGCCATAAGCTTCATAGACGGTGAAAAGGGGATACTCGAGTACCGGGGCATCCCCATCGAGGAGCTCGTGGAAAAGAGCACGTACCTGGAGGTAGTCTACCTGCTCATATTCGGCCGCCTCCCGACGCGCAGCGAGTTCGAGCGCTTCCGCAACGACGTCACCTACCACACGCGGCTCAAGCTCAAGCTGCTGCGCATGATGGAGACCCTGCCCGAGACCGGCCACCCCATGGAGTATCTCCAGGCGGCGACGTCGGCCATGGGCATGTACTACCAGGACCGCGACCCGCTGGACGAGCAGTGCCGCTACTGGTCCATAGTGCGGCTCGTGGCCAAGCTCCCCACCATAGTGGCGGCCTGCCAGAGACTCCGACACGGCGACGCCCCGATCCTGCCGGACAACAGCCTCTCCTTCGCGGCCAACTTCCACTACATACTCTTCGAGGACGTGCCCGACGAGATGACCGAGAAGATAATCGACGTGCTCCTCATACTGCACGCCGACCACACGATGAACGCCTCGACCTTCAGCGCCCGTGTCGTGGGCTCCACGCTGGCCGATCCCTACACGGTCGTCGCCTCCGCCATAGGCTCGCTCTCCGGTCCGCTCCACGGCGGCGCCAACGAGAAGGTCATACACATGCTCCGCGAGATAGGGACAAAGGAGAACGTGCGCCCCTACATCGAGGACAAGATCGCCCGCAAGGAAAGGATAATGGGCATAGGGCACCGCATCTACAAGACCAAGGACCCGCGGGCCAACATCCTCCAGAAGTACGCCCACCAGCTCTTCGAAAGCGCCAGGTCCTCGCAGCTCGAGATGCTCGAGGTGGCCGAGGAGGTGGAGAAGGTGGTGGTGGAAAAGCTCGGCCACAAGGGGCTCTACCCGAACGTGGACTTCTACTCGGGCATAGTCTTCCACGGTCTCGGCATACCGACGGACCTCTTCACGCCCTTCTTCGCCATGAGCCGGGTCTCGGGCTGGCTCGCCCACTGGAAGGAGCAGCTCAAGACAAACCGCATATACAGGCCCGAACAGAAGTACGTGGGCCTGCGAAACCGGCCCTACGTGCCCATGGACGAGCGCGGGGATTGAGAAGCCGGGCCTTCGGAGCCTCTTGACATCCCGGCGGCGAAGGTTTACATTGTCATTAGGCGGCAGGCCGGGATGCAGACCTGCCGGAGAGCGCCAGTAGCTCAGCCGGATAGAGCAACTGCCTTCTAAGCAGTGGGTCCGGGGTTCGAATCCCTGCTGGCGCGCCAGGAAAATCAAGGGGTTGCAGCAGGTGCTACAACCCCTGTTTTGATTGAAATCTGACTACACAATGACTACATTTCATCAATATCTCCTCGGTCTGGGAGGCGGCCGCGGCCCCGCCACCGCCTGACCTTACTCTCCCGGCAGACCGCCGGGCGCTCGCCGTGACGACCGCCCGTCTCCTGCACGTGCTTTTTGCTATTGACCGATGACGCATCGGGCTGTATAAAGTCTTGGTGAAGCTCTGATTTATTACACTGGGGGAAACTTGAAAAAGGGCCACAGGCCCGCGTATCCCCCTGCCCCACCGTATGTTATTCGGCTCTTCGGCTGCACCGGGGCTCGGCCCGCGCCAGGCGGGATCTTTTACGCCTTTGCGGCCCGAACCCCCGGCACAGCCTTCCGAGGCAGCCGGCGCGGGCAGGACGCCCCCCTTCAAAGACTTTTAATTCCCTGCGGATCACCCCGATTTTGCAAGCAAAATCGGGGTGATCCGCAGGGCGTTTAAAGTTTTTGGAGGGAGTCTGAGGGAACCGGGGGCCTATGGCCCTTTTACAAAAAGGTTCCCTCAGGATAAATATCAGAGTCTCCCTGGTTTAGTCCGGCCGCGGGCGGCGGTCCTCTGGAGGTCATGGATGAAGAGTTTTTTCAAGAAGGGTTTGGCCGTCTCTGTGGCGGCGGCCGTCATGTGCCTGCCGGCGCTGCTCGCCTCGTGCAGCTCCGACCCCGCCACGACGGCGGCCGAGCACATGCAGCGCGGCGACCGGTACTACGAGGAAGGCCGTTACCGCGAGGCGGTCATAGAGTACAAGAACGTCGTCCAGGCCGATTCCAAGAGCTCCCAGGGCTACTACAAGCTCGGCCTGAGCTACATAAAGCTCGGCGGCATGGCCAACCTCAGCTCGGCCTACCGGCTGCTCAGCGAGGCCGTGAAGCTTGACGACGGGCTGCTCGACGCCCAGGTAAAGCTCGGCGAATTCCACCTGATAAGCGGCGAGCTCGACAAGGCCGAGGCCAAGGCGGAACTCGTACTCGAAAAAGACCCCGCAAACTTCGACGCCCTCATACTCAAGGGCAACATCCTCATAGGCAGGGGCAAGGCCGCCGAGGCAGTCAGCCTCCTCGAGGGCGTGGTCAAGGACAATCCCTCCGAGGTGCGGGCGGCCATGGCGCTCGCATCGGCCTACGCGGCGAAAAAGGACTTCGCCGCCGCTGAAAGGGCCCTTGAGAGGGCCGTCAGGACGGACCCCAAGGCCCTCGAGCCGAGCATGGCGCTGGCCAACCTCCTGCTCTCGCGCGGAAAGCCCGGGAAGGCCGAGAAGGTCATGCGGCGCGTGGCCGAGGCCAACCCCGACGACCAGTCCGTGCTCTTCGCCATGGCCGACCTCTACACGAGGATGAACAGGCTCGCCGAGGCCGAGCAGGCCGGAAGGAAGGCGGTGGAGCTTCGGCCCGACAACCCGCTGGGCTACATCGTGCTCGCCAACTTCTACTCGGCCACGGGCCGCACCGACAAGACCATCGAAACACTCCGCCGCGGCATCGAGACCCTTCCAAACGACCTGCAGCTCAAGATAAGGCTCGCCGAGACGCTCATCGACGATAGCAGGATCGACGAGGCCGGAGGCCAGGTCGACGCCATACTGGAGAAGACGCCGAGAAACGCCTACGGCCTGTACCTGCGGGGGCGGCTCAAGCTCGTGCGCAACAGGCCCGACGAGGCGGCCGACGACTTCAAGGCGGCCATCTCCGAGGAGCCCTCTTTCGCGCCGGCCCACTACTACCTCGGTATCGCCAGCAGGATGACCGGCAACGTCCAGACGGCCAAGATCGAGTTCGCCGAGACGCTCAAGTACGCCCCCTCGTTCATCGACGCAAGGCTTGCGCTGGCCGAATCACACTTCGTCTCCGGCGACTTCCGCCTCGCGCTCGACGAGGCCGAAAAGGTCCTCGAGGTCATGCCCGGCAACCCCAAGGCCAACCTGCTCGCAGGCGAGGCCAAGACGGCGCTCCAGCGTCCAGCCGAGGCGCTCGAACACTTCCGGCTCGTGATGAAGGCCATGCCCGACGACCCCAGGGGCTACGCCAAGGCCGGCGTGGCCCTCTACAAGATGGGCAAAAAGAAAGAGGCGCTCGACAAGTTCGAGAAGGCCATCTCCCTCAACCCCAACCTCGTAGACGTAATGGGGCTCATCACCACCCACTACATGCTGGAGAAAAAGACGAAAAAGGCCGTGGAGAGGGTCAAGCGCCAGATCAGGAAGGTGCCGGACAATCCCTACATGCACCGCCTCCTCGGCCGCCTCTACGTGAGCCTCGGCGACTACGACAGGGCCGATGCGGCCTTCAAAAAAGCCCTCGAGATCAACGACGCCCTCCTGGAGGTGTATCTCGACCTCGGCGCCCTCTACACACTCAAGGGCGACCTCGACGGCGCCGTGGCCAAGTTCAAGAAGACGCTGGCGGCCAACCCCGACGTGATACGGGCACACATGATGCTCGGCATCATATACCAGCGCCAGGGCAGGCTCGACAAGGCGAAGGAGAGCTACCGGAAGGCCCTGGACATAGACCCGGAGTTCGCGCCGGCGGCCAACAACCTGGCGTGGCTCATAGCCGAGGAGGGAGGCAACATCGACGTGGCCCTGTCGCTGGCCGAGACCGCCAAGGAAAAGCTGCCCGGCGACCCCAACATATCGGACACCCTGGGCTGGATATACTACAAGAAGAAGGCGTACATGAAGGCCGTCTCCCTCTTCGAGGAGGCCCTGGAAAAGATAAAGAACGTTCCCGACGTCCACTACCACCTCGGCATGGCTCTCTACAAGAAGGGCGATAGGGAGAAGGCCAGGAAGGCGCTCAAGAAGGCGCTTGAGCTGAGCGGCGACTTCGATGGCGCCGACGAGGCGAGACGGGTGCTGGCCGAGCTCCAGTGAACGCCGCCCACCGGCGGACACAGGGGTTTGACTTTTCCACCGTTCGGCCCTATAATTTAAGAAACTCTGATTTATTGCACTGAGGGAACCTTTTTGTAAAAGGGTCACAGACCCACGGTTCCCTCAGACTCCCTCCAAAGACTTTCAATGCGAGTTGGTTTCCCCCTGTTTTGCCTGGCAAAACAGGGGGAAACCAACTCGCATTGAAAGTCTTTGAAGGGGGTCTGGGGGAAACTTTCTACAGAAAGTTTCCCCCAGTGGAACAGGCCGGAACGAAAATCACTACACACTGAGGAGGTCTTGCCGATGCCCCTTTACGAGTACCAGTGCAACGACTGCAACGAGATAATCGAGGTGATGCAGAAGTTCTCGGACGATCCGCTCCGGGAATGTACGAAGTGCGGCGGCACGGTGGAAAAGCTCATAAGCCAGTCATCCTTCGTGCTCAAGGGCACGGGATGGTACGCAACCGACTACGCCAACAAGAAGGGCGCGGACCGGTCCAAGGACTCGTCGGACAAGAAGCCCGAGTGCGCAACCTGTCCGTCGTCCTCCACCTGTTGAGCCGAAGCCGACCCTTTCATACGTGCCGGGGGGAGGGGGGCCGGGATGGGGCCTCGCCGGGAAGGGCCGCAGGGCCGCCGTCCCCTCGGCAGGCGACACCACGGGGCGCGCCGGGAGGCGGGCCCTCTTTTTTTGCGCCCTCGCCGGCAAGAACTTCAGAAGGCGGGGAGGAAGGATGGTGGAAGGGCTCTTGAACGACGAGGTGAGACGCACGGCCGTCGAGGCTGCGACGAAGGCCGGGGCGCTGCTCATGGAGGGGCTGGGGCGCAGTCACCACGTGGAGTACAAGGGCGAGGTGGACCTCGTGACCGAGATGGACCGCGCCGCGGAAGACCTCATAGTGGAGATGCTGAGGAGCCGCTTTCCGGACCACGGCATCCTGACCGAGGAGAGGGCCGAGATGCCCTCGCAGAGCGGGGAGCGCTGGATCGTGGACCCCCTGGACGGCACCACCAACTACGCCCACGGTTTCCCCGTCTTCTGCGTCTCCATCGCCTTCGAGCGCAACGGCGACGTCTGTCTGGGCGCCGTCTACTGCCCCACCCTCGACGAGCTATTCACGGCCGAGAAGGGGCGCGGCGCGCTGCTCAACGGCTCGCCCATAGCCGTCTCGACGGTGGACTCGCTCGAAAGGGCGCTTCTGGCCACGGGCTTCCCCTACGACCTGCGCACCTCGAGGGAGAACAACATCGACCACTTCAAGCACTTTGCCATGAGGAGCCAGGCCATAAGGCGCGCAGGCTCGGCGGCCCTCGACCTCTGCTACACGGCCTGCGGCCGCTTCGACGGATTCTGGGAGTTCAAGCTGCACCCCTGGGACACGGCCGCTGGGGTCCTGGTGGTCAGGGAGGCGGGCGGCACGGTGACGGCTCTCGACGGCAGTCCCTTTGTCATGGAGAACGGAGAAGTAGTGGCCTCCAACCGCCGCATACACAACGAGATGCTCCGGGTCCTCGCTCTCCCGTCATAGGGAGCCGGCCCGAAGCGGCGCAAAGAAGAAACCGCAAGAGGAGCAAAGTCGGCACAACTCATGGGTCTGCTCGCAAGACCGCTCGCCGGCGCCGCCGGCCTCTACCTCGCCTCCCTGGTCGTGGAAGGCGTAACGCTTGACGGACCGGCGGCGGCCGCAACGGCGGCCGCCGCCCTCGCCCTCGTGAACATCTTCATAAAGCCCGTTGTAAAGGCGCTCACCTTTCCGGTGAACATCGCCACGCTGGGCCTCTTCTCCCTCGTCATGAACGGCGCCTTCCTCATGGCCACGGCCTCCGTGATAACCGGCTTCCACGTGGCCGGACCGCTGCCGGCCCTCTACGGCGCCGCCGTAGTGAGCCTCGCCTCGGCGGCGGCTCGGGTCTTCTCAAGGAAATTCTGATTTATTGCACTGAGGGAACCTTTTTAAAAAAAGGTTCCCTCAGACTCCCTCCAAAAACTTTTAACGCGAGGTGGTTTCCCCCTGTTTTGCCAGGCAAAACAGGGGGAAACCACCTCGTATTGAAAGTCTTTGAAGGGGGTCTGGGGGAAACTTTCTTTAGAAAGTTTCCCCCAGAGTAATTAATCAGAGTTTCCTTGAAATAAGGCAGCCGCAGGGCCCGGGGCCGTTTTCGGCCCGTGGCCGTCTCAGCGGGCAAGGGCCCTGGTCTTGCGCTCGGGCAGCTCGCAGCGGGCCCGCAGCTCCACAACCGATGCGCCCTTTCCGCCGTCCGAATCGTCGTCGGCGACCACCTCTGCAGGACCCCGCACCTTGAAGCGCGAGAGCGAATCGACGCTCCGCCTGGCGATCATGGTTAGCTCCCTGGCCATGACGTCCATCTCCTCCACGCCCTGGGCCGAGCGCCTGGCCACCTCGGAGACGCTCTCCATGTCGCTGAAAATGCTGCTCGCCGCCGTGCTCTGCTCCTCGGTGGCCGTGGCTATCTGCTGGATCATCATGGTGAGGCCATCTATGTGACGGGTAATGTCGGCGAGGGCCGAGTCGGCGTCGTGGTTGAGGGCCACGCCTTCCTCGACGCTTCGGGCCTCGCGGTCCATGCTCTCCACGGCGCTACGGCTGCGCTCCTGTATGGTCGTTATCATCTCGTCGATCTCTTTCGTCGCCTTGGTCGTCCTCTCGGCGAGTTTTCTCACCTCGTCGGCGACGACGGCGAAGCCGCGGCCCTGCTCGCCGGCCCGCGCGGCCTCGATGGCGGCGTTGAGGGCCAGGAGGTTCGTCTGGTCGGCTATGTCGTTTATGACCTGTATGATGTTGCCTATCTCCTGGCTCTCCTCGCCGAGCGCCGATATGACCTTGGTCGCCTCCTTGGTGTGATCGGCTATGTCTATCATCTTGTCGAGCACCTTCTTTACCGCATCGGCTCCGCTGCGGGTCGCCTCGTCGGCCCCGCGGGCGGCGTCGGCCATGTCCGAGGCGCTGCGCGCCACCTCGGCCACCGTGGCGTTCATCTCCTGGAGCGCCGTGGCCACCTGGGAGGAGCGCATCTCCTGCTCCCTTATGCCTTCGCTTATGGATGAAAAGGCGGCGTCGAGCCGGCCGGCGGCGTCGAGAAAGAGGGTGTTGCTCTCCTTGCCCCCGGCTATCATGGCCTCGAACCTGTCGAGCACCTTGTTGAACTCCAGTCCCAGGGTGCCGATCTCGTCGGCGTTTATCACCTCGATGCGCCTTGTCATGTCTCCGTCGCCGTCGGTTATGGCGCTCATGCGGTCATGGAGGAGGTGGAGCCGTCTTATGACGAGCCTGTGGATGTAGTATATGGCGGCCGCCACCACGAGGAAGGTGACTATGATCCCTATGGTGAGGAACTTGTTGAAGTTGGCCATCTTGGAGTCCGAGGCCTTCTGGAAGAGGTAAGTGAGCTTGTTCATGTCCTTGAAGAGGGCGATGTTGTTGTCCTCGATGTAGCGCACCGCCGCGGCCACCTCCGGGTCGCCGTGCCTGCCCTCGGCGGCCACGACCTTGTCGACGTTCTCCTTGAAGGCCTTCCAGACCACGAGCGAGGTCTTGAGCTTCTCCCTCACGGCCGGATCCTCGGCCCGCGGCACCATGACGGGCTTGCCGTTGCCGCCCATCGTGACCCCGCCGTTGACGAAGCTCATGAGCGTGTCGTCGAAGAGCTTGGCCTTCTTCTTTATCTCGTTGAGGTAGTAGTCGGCCATGGCGGCGTCGCCGTTCTCGACGTCGCTGTTCTTGTAGAGGCCGAGAACGGCCTTGCTTATGGCCTGGCTCAGGGCCCTCTGCCTGCCGGAGAGGTTTATGACCAGCGCGTCGTCGGCCTGGCTTCGGACCTTGTAGAGGCTGTAGGCGATGCCACCCGTGCATACGACGGCCACCACACTCAGCAAGACGGTCAGTTTGAACCTTATGCTGTCTACTCTCAACCGCATCTTCCATCCTCCTTTGCGCTGCCTGGAGAAACCCCCTGACCGGGAGCAGTTCCTTTGCGGGCCCCGTCCGCAGCCCGCGGCGGGCGCGGACCCCAAGCCGCCACCGAACCTCCGTGCCGCCGCGCCCCGCCATACAGGCTCCCGGGCACGATCCGGCGACAATACTCAAATGCAAAAACCCTGCCATCGGCATGGCATGGCCGGAAGGAAAAGGATGGAGAAGGCGGAGCGCTTATGAATCAAACAGTTACAGAAACAAGGAAAGAAACGGTGAAGTGCGGGGGCGGCAGGGTACCGGGGAAAAACCGGACACGGCTGTCGCATGACGACAGCCGTGTCCGGTTTCACCTTCATCGCTCGCTACAGATGTTACCGTAGGCGCAGCGGGCGCAATTGAAGATGTTGGGTGTCGCATCGAAGACTCCCGAGCCTATGCCGCGGGCCGCCTCCTCGATGGCCGTGCGGGCCTTGAGCTCGCTTCGCTCGTCGAAGCGGGCCGTACCGACGAGACCGGACTCGACGAAGTAGAGCTGCGCCCGGGCAGGCGGCGAGCCGAAGGTCCTGGCGAAGGCGTGGCAGTAGAGGCTGAGCTGGAGACTGCGCCTGGCCTTCTCGTCGGCCTTCTTCTGCTCCCTGACGTCCGAGGTCTTGAAGTCGATGATGGAGGGACCGTCGGCCCCCTCCGCCACCAGGTCCCAGCGGCCGGTGAAGATGCACGGTCCCTCCTCGATGGAAAAGCTCTTCTCCACCATCGAGGGTACTATGGGACGGCGGCGCTGGTCCTCGATGAAGCGCTCCAGGGCCTCGACGGCGGCGGCGAAGCGTTCCCGCTCGTGTTCTTTAGAGTGGAACCCCTCGCTGCGCCACGCCGAGCGCAGGACGGCCGCGAGTTCCTCCGCGCCGGGCTCCAGCCCCTCCATCTTCCTCCTGAAGTAGTGGGAGATGGCCTCGTGGACGGCCTTGCCGTACATGATGGCGTGGTTTGGCAGCAGCGGGACCCTCAGTATATGGACGAAGCGGTACTTGTGGGGGCAGGTCCGGTAGTCCTCGATCTGGTAGTAGCTGAGCCGCAGCGCTTCCCCGGCGGGGGCGCCGCCCGCGCCGCGCGCGGCCCCTCCTTCCCGCTCCCCCTTCCCGCCGGCGGCCCCGGCCGCTGCGGCGGCCGGGGCGTAGCCCTCCACGGCCTCTTCCGGCCGGGCGGTGCGCAGGCCGCCGGCCTCGCCGAGGGCCTCGACGACGAAGGGGCTCACCTTCCTGGGCCGCTTGCCGCCGTAGCTCGCGGCGCTCGTCATTATGAGTTCGCGCCGCGCCCTCGTCATGGCCACGTAAAAGAGCCTGCGCTCCTCGGCGAGATGGGCGTCAGCAGAGGGAACCTTCTCCTTTACGAGCTCCACGGGCACCTCCAGTAGCTCCCTGCGTCCGCGCCGTGGGAAGCGCTCCTCCACGAGCCCCACCATGAAGACCACGGGGAACTCGAGCCCCTTTGCCTTGTGGACCGTCATGACCTCCACGGCCTCTTCGCCTTCGGGCTCTGCGGAGGGCGGCTCCTCGCCCGCCTCGATGAGGAGCAGGAGATGCTCCACGAAGGCCGGCGGGCTCTTTACGGGCAGGGTCTGCTCGATGCGCGTCACCAGGTCGAAGAAGCGGGCGATGTTCCTCACCGACCTTACGGCCTCCTCGCTCTGCTCCTCCGTGAAGCGGGCGAGGATGCCCGAGTCGACGAGAAAGGCGTAGAGCACGCGCCCCACCGGCTCCTTCTGGAGTTCGTCTCCGTAGCGGGCAAGGTCGCTCACTATCCTCGCCGCAGCGGCGCGCCCCTCTTCACCGATGGCGACGGGCTCCTCTCCCGAAGCGACCCGGCGGAAGACGTCGAAGAGGGGGCGGTGGCCGGCCTTCGCCGCGCTGCAGCAGGCCGCGAGATCGAGCGAGTTCATGGCGTATGCCTCGGAAGCCGCCAGGTCGTAGAGGCGGTGAGAGTCCCTCTGGTCGGTCACGGCCCCGAGGAAACTCAAGAGAAGGCGTATCTCGGGACGGGCGAAGAGGGCGCCGCCCCCGGAGAAACGGTACGGCAGGCCGAGGCGGTCCATGGCCCGGAGGAAGGGCTCGGCGTCGGCGTTCGCCCGCACGAGCACGGCGAAGTCGCCGGGCCGCTCCCCGCCGCCCGTGCCGATCCTCCTCGCAATCTCGTCGGCCACGAAGCCGGCCTCCAGGGCCACGCTCTCGAAGTGGAGGTGGCGCACGGCCGTTGCGGCGCCGGCTCCCGCGGCGGAGACGAGGCGTTTGTCCACGGAGCGCTGCACCTCGAGGCGGTCGGGGTCGTTGTGCCTTATGAGGCGGTAGGCCGCGTCGAGCACGGGCTGGACCGAGCGGTAGTTGACCTTCAGCGTCACCACCTTCGCCTCCGGGTAGTGCTCGATGAAGGCCATCACGTTGGTGACCGCCGCGCCACGGAACTTGTATATCGACTGGTCGTCGTCGGCCACGACCATGATGTTGCGCGAGGGCTCGGCAAGGAGCTTCAGGAGCTCGAACTGGGCGTAGTTGGTGTCCTGGAATTCGTCGGCCATTATGTAGTCGAACCTTGCGCGGCAGCGTTCGAGCACCGCGGGCCTGGAGCGCAGGAGCCGCAGGGCCATGGTCACCTGGTCGCCGAAGTCGAGGTAGCCCTCCGAGCGCATGAGCTCTTCGTAGCGGGCGTACATGGCCGCAAGCTCGAGCTGCTCGGCCGCCCGGTCCGCGGCGGCGGCGTCGCCGCCAGCCCCGGCCTCGAGGCCGCGGGCGTACTCGAGGTACTCCTGCGGCGTCACGTCCTCGTCCTTGAGCCTGCTTATGAACCTCATGAGCTCGGAGAGGTACCTGGTCGGGTCCCCCAGGGGCCGGAAGCGCCGCAGCGGCAACTCGTAGAGGCGCTCCTTGAGGAAGATGACCCGCTCGGCCTCGGTCAGGACCTTGAAGTCCGGCGAGAGACCGATGGAGAGGCCCTCGTCGCGCAGCAACCTGTCGCCGAAGGCGTGGAAGGTGGAGATGTTGACCGTCGAACGGCCGTAGGGCAGGAGCCTGTCAACGCGCTCCTCCATCTCGGCCGCCGCCTTGTCCGTGAATGTCAGCGCCAGGATGCGCGACGGCTCCACACCTTTCTCCACGAGCGCCGCCACCCGGCCGGTCACGACCCTCGTCTTGCCCGTGCCCGCGCCGGCGACCACAAGGAGCGGCCCGCCCTCGTGCTCAACGGCCATGCGCTGCTCGTCGTTGTATGAAAGCCCGTCGATCATCTTTACCGCCTCCCGGCGCCGTCTCCCCCCTCCAAAACTTTTAACGCCCCGCGCCGGCTGCCTCGGAGGGGCGGTACCGGGGGTTCGGGCCGCAAAGGCGTAAAACAATCCCGCCTGGCGCGGGCCGAACCCCCGGTGCAGCCGAGGAGCCGAATAACATACATACGATGGGGCAGGGGGGAAACGCGGGCCTGTGGCCCTTCTTCAGAAAGTCTCCCCCAACCTATTGATCAGAATCTCCCTGGAAAAGAGCTCGCCCGCCGGCGGCGAAGATGAAGCCGCCCGAGCGGCTTATCTTCCTGATGAGGTTATTACCCGTGTCGGCGATGTAGACCGTGCCGTCGTCGGCGACGGTTATGCCGGTGGGGAACGTGAAGCTCGCCGCGGCGGCCTCGCCGTCGGCCGAGCCGGCCGTGCCGCTGCCTGCCAGCGTTATGACCAGTCCTTCGGGCGAGACGCGGCGGATGGAGTTGTTATTGGAGTCGCACACGTATATGTAGCCGTCCTTGTCCACCGCTATGCCGGTGGGCCAGGAGAAGAGGGCGCTGTTGCCCACGCCGTCGCGCCGGCCTGCGCGACGTCCGCCGGCCACCGTCAGCACCAGGCCTCCGGGCGTGATCTTGCGCAGGGCGTGGTTGCCCGAGTCGGCCACGTAGACCGTACCGTCGGCGCTCACCGCCACCGAGATGGGCTCGCGCAGGTGCGACATGGGCCCCACGCCGTCGGCGAAGCCGGGATGGCCGTTTCCGGCGATGAGGTAGACCTCTCCCTCGGGCGTTATCTTCCTCACCGTGTGGCTGCGGCGGTCGGCCACGTAGACATGGCCGTCGGGACCGACGGCCACGCCGGTGGGATAGGCGAACATGGCCTCGGCCGCGTCTCCGCCGAGAAGGCCCGCCGTGCCGCTGCCGGCCAGCGTGTCGACGACGCCGTTGGGCAGCACCTTCCTGATCCTGAAGTTCTCGGCGTCGGCCACGTAGAGGGTGCCGTCGGCGTCGACGGCCAGGCCGTCGGGGCCGTTGAAGAGGGCGAGGCGGCCCACGGCGTCGCGCCAGCCGGCTGCGCCGCCCCCGGCCAGGGTCTCGACCTCGCCGCCGGGCGAGATGCGCCTTATGGCGTTGCCGGCGAAATCGGCC
>DRME01000108.1 GCA_011375175.1 Deltaproteobacteria bacterium
AAGACTTTCAATACGAGGTGGTTTCCCCCTGTTTTGCCAGGCAAAACAGGGGGAAACCACCTCGCGTTAAAAGTTTTTGGAGGGAGTCTGAGGGAACCTTTTTACAAAAAGGTTCCCTCAGTGCAATAAATCGTGGAGACGGTCGAGTGAAGAGCAAGGAGGAATTGAAGGAGGAGCTCGACGCCCTGCTCTCCGAGCGCGGGGCGCTCATGCTGGCCCACAACTACCAGCGCGACGAGATACAGGAGGCGGCGCACGTGACTGGCGACTCGCTGGCCCTTGCGCAGGCGGCGGCCGAGAGCGACGCGCCGGTGATAGTGCTCTGCGGCGTCCACTTCATGGCCGAGAGCGCCGCCATACTCTCGCCGGAGAAGACGGTCATACTGCCGCGCATGGACGCGGGCTGTCCCATGGCCGACATGATAACGGGCGAGGAGCTCGAGCGGGAGAAGCGCAAGCGTACCGGCGCCACGGTAGTGGCCTACGTGAACACGTCGGCCGAGGTCAAGGCCCGAAGCGACATCTGCTGCACGTCGGCCAACGCCGTGCGGGTCGTCGACTCGGTGGAGTCGGAGTCGGTCTACATGGTGCCGGACCGCAACCTGGCCCACTACATCTCGCGCTCGTCGAAGAAGAGGATGGAGTGGTGGAACGGCTTCTGTCCCACCCACGAGCGCCTCAAGGTCGAGCACGTGGCGGCGGCCAGGGAGAAGAACCCCGACGCCCTCTTCGTCTGCCACCCGGAGTGCAACCCGGCCGTGGTGGACATGGCCGACCACGTCTGCTCCACCTCGGGCATGTACCGCTTCTGCAGGGAGTCGAAGGCGCGCAGCTTCATCATCGGCACCGAGATGGGCATACTCTACAGGCTGAGAAAGGAGAACCCCGGAAAGGAGTTCATCCTCCCCTCCGACGTGCTCATCTGCCCCAACATGAAGCTCATAACCCTCGAGGACGTGGTGGAGAGCCTGCGGGAGATGAAAAACGTCGTCACCGTCGAAGAGCGGACGCGGACGAGGGCCATGGCGGCGCTCGAGCGCATGCTGGCCGTGCCGAGGGACTGACCGGGCGCAGAAAGTGAAGAAGGAAGGCGCGAAGGCCCCGGCGCCGCAGGCGCCGGGGCCTTCGCGCCTTCTCCGCTCAGGCGGCCCGCGCCGCCGCGCCCCCGCGGGCGCCGAAGAACTTGACCGCCTCCATCATCACAAGCGGAAGCGACGAGGCGGCGACTATTATGACCCAGTCCGAAACGCTCAGGGGCACGACCTTGAAGACGTCCTCGAGCCACGGCACGTAGACGAGCAGCGCCTGGGTGACCAGTATTACGAGGACCGCCACGTTGAGCACGCCGTTTGTGAAGGGCCCGATGGCGAATATCGACTCGGTCTCGCTGCGGCAGTTGAAGACGTGGAACTTCTGGCAGAAGACGAGTGTCGTGAAGGCCATGGTGCGGGCGTGATCGAGGGGCGAGCCGAACCAGTAGAGGTCGGCGGCGTAGACGGCGAGCGTGCAGGCCGCCATGAAAACGCCCTGGATGAGCATGACCCACATGAGCGAGGCCGTGACGATGCCCTCGTCCTTTCTCCTCGGTCTCCTCTCCATGACGCCCCTGTCCACGGGCTCCATGGCGAGCCCTATGGCCGGGAGCCCGTCGGTGACGAGGTTGGTCCACAGTATCTGCACGGGCAGCAGCGGAAAGGGCATGCCCGTGAGCGAGGCCGCCAGGATGGTCAGTATCTCGCCGATGTTGCAGGAGATGAGGAAGTGGACGACGCGGCGGATGTTGTCGAATATGCCGCGTCCCTCCTCGACGGCCGCCACGATGGAGGCGAAGTTGTCGTCGGTCAGGACCATGTCCGAGGCCTCCTTGGTCACGTCCGTGCCCGTTACGCCCATGGCTATGCCGATGTCGGCCTCCTTTAGCGCCGGCGCGTCGTTGACGCCGTCGCCCGTCATGGCGATGATCTCGCCGCGCTCCTTCCATGCCTTGACGATCTTGAGCTTGTGACCGGGGCTCACGCGGGCGTAGACCTTTATGCGCGCCAGCCGCGAGCCGTACTCCTCGTCGCTCATGGCGTCGAGCTCCGCTCCGGTGACGGCCTCGTCGCCCTCCTCCAGTATGCCGAGCTCCCTGGCCACGGCCATGGCCGTGAGCCTGTTGTCGCCCGTTATCATGATCGGCGTTATGCCGGCGCGGCGCGCCGCCTCGACGGCTTCGTAGACCTCCTTGCGCGGCGGGTCCATCATGCCCGCCAGGCCGAGGAAGACGAGGTCGTCTTCCACTCCCTCGGGGTCGTGGGGGTCGAGGGGTTCGGCCGAGAACCTCACGGCGAGGGCCAGCACCCGGAGGGCGCTCTCGGCGAAGACCTCGTTGGCCCGCAGTATGCCGGCCCTGCGCTCGTCGGTCATGGGGACCGGTCCGTCGGCGGTCATGACCTGTGTGCACAGCGGCACCATCCTCTCGGGCGCGCCCTTCACGTATGCGACGAATCCCTCCCGGCCGCGGTAAACGGCGGTCATCATCTTGCGGTCCGAGTCGAAGGGGATCTCGCCCACCGGGGTGAGGCCCTCGGAGGCGACGGCCCGGTCCACGCCGCCCTTCATGGCCATGCTCGCAAGGGCCCCCTCGGTGGGGTCGCCCACCACGCGCCAGGCCCCGCCCTCGTCGCGGCGCAGCTCCGAGCCGTTGCAGAGTACGGCGGCGCGCAGCGCCTCCCGCAGGACCGGGCACGAGGCCGCGTCGTACTGGCGCGAGTCGGCCACGAAGCGGCCCGTGGGGTCGTAGCCGGCGCCGGTGACGTCGAGCGTTACGCCCGTTGCGAGGTAGAGCTTCTTCACAGTCATCTGGTTCTGCGTGAGCGTGCCCGTCTTGTCGGAGGCTATTATCGACGCAGACCCGAGGGTCTCAACCGACGGCAGCTTCCTTATGAGCGCGTGGCGGCGCACCATGCGCTGCACCCCGAGGGCGAGCACTATGGTGACCACCGCCGGAAGGCCCTCGGGTATGGCGGCCACGGCGAGGCTCACGGCGGTGAGGAACATCTCGAGCACGTCGTCGCCTCTGAGCACGCCGAGCAGGAAGATGACCACGCATATGGCGCCGGCGGCGTAGACGAGGAGCCTTCCGAACTCGGCGAGGCGTCTCTGCAGCGGCGTGGGCTCGCGCTTCACCTCCTCGAGCATGCGGGCCACCTTGCCCATCTCGGTGGCCATGCCCGTGGCCGTCACCACGGCCCGGCCCCTGCCGTAGACCACCGTGGTCCCCAGGTAGGCGCAGCAGGTGCGCTCGGCAAGGGGCCGCTCGCCGTCGAGCGGCGCCGCGTCCTTCTCCACGGCGTGGGACTCGCCGGTGAGCGCCGCCTCCTCGACCCTCAGAAGCTGGGACGACACTATGCGGCAGTCGGCGGGCACGTGGTCGCCGGCGTCAAGGACGACGACGTCGCCGGGGACGAGCTCCTCGGCCGGTATCTCGCGGACCTCGCCGTTGCGCAGCACCTTGGCCGTAGGAGCGGCGAGCTTCTTGAGCGCATCGAGCACCCGCTCGGCCTTCATCTCCTGCGAAAAACCGATGACGGCGTTCATCACCACTATGGCCAGTATGGCGACGGCGTCGACCCACTCGCCGAGGATGCCCGCGATGACGGCCGCGCCGATGAGCACCACTATGATGAACTCCGTGAACTGGGCGGCGAGCTTGGCCAGAGCAGACTCCTTCTTCTGCTCCACTATGGAGTTGGGGCCGTGCCCGGCAAGCCGCGCCGTCGCCTCCTGCGCCGTGAGCCCCCTCTCAAGCGAGGTCCCGAGCTCCTTGACGACATCATCGACCTTCATGCGGTACCATTCCATCGGGGATTCGAACCTCCTTTTCACAGGCGCGCGGGGAACCACAGGGGGGAAGCGCCGGGGCCCCATGCCCCTTCTTCGGAAAACCTCCCCCGGCGCAACAGGTCAAGGCTTCCCGGCCTCTTCCCCCTGCGCGCGGCGACGGGAGAGAAGATAGCACAGAGAAGGCCCTCTTTTCCATGACTTCCTATCGGACGACAGGGGCGCCGGCTTTTTCGATTGACATATCGTCCCGACGGTGGTATATATTAAAATTCCCGCGTTACGGCGGTCCTGCGGGGCTGTAGCTCAGTTGGGAGAGCGCAAGACTGGCAGTCTTGAGGTCAGGGGTTCGATCCCCCTCAGCTCCACCATCGGTCTTCAAGGGGTTGCGCAATGCCGCGCAACCCCTTTCGTATCTCCCCTCTCCCGAGGCCGCTTTCCAAAAGACCCCGCACTTTCGGCGACAACCGCCTCGACCCAAAAAACCGTTTGTGCTCCGCCGCCCCTTGATGTTAGCATAGCGGAGAGGCACCACCGCCGCGCCGGAGCCTCACCGCCTCCAAACGGGGGGAGTGCCGGCCGAGGCCGGCGGACGCTTGCAAGGCGGACGCTTACAAACAGGAGGCGACCTTGACTTTCAATGAGTTCCTGAAGGTGAAAAAAGGGATAGACCCGGCCGAGTTCGAGCTCGACGAGCTCATGGAAAACTACTACGACGAGTACACGGACTTTCTCTCGGCCCTGAAGGACGGCTGCGGACCCGAATAGGCGGGGACCGCGCCGCTCATCCACGGCGGCATACACCTTTCCACGGAGCGGCCCATGTCCACTACCTTGAGCGCAGCCGAAAGGGAGGCGCTGGTGCTCGCCCCCTGGGCCGAAAGGAGCATCGCCTCCCGGGGCAGGCGCCACGACGAGTCAGAGCACCCCTTCCGAAGCGCCTTCCAGCGCGACCGCGACCGCATAATCCACTCAAGCGCCTTCAGACGGCTCGAGTACAAGACCCAGGTCTTCGTCTACCACGAGGGCGACCGCTACAGAACGCGCCTGACCCACACCATGGAGGTGGCCCAGATCGCGCGCACCATAGCCCGCGCCCTGGGACTCAACGAGGACCTCGCCGAAGCCATAGCCCTCGCCCACGACCTCGGCCACCCCCCCTTCGGCCACAAGGGCGAGGAGATACTCAACGAACTCATGGCCGGACACGGCGGCTTCGAACACAACGCCCACAGCCTGCGCATCGTCGAGCACCTCGAAACGCGCTACCCCCGCTTCCGCGGCCTCAACCTCACATGGGAGGTGCGCGAGGGCATAGCAAAACACAAAAGCGAGCACGACAGGCCCGAAACGACCGGCGAGTACGGCGCCGACAACGCATCCCTCGAGGCCCAGATAGTGGACGTGGCCGACGAGATCGCCTACAACAACCACGACATAGACGACGGCCTCTCCTCGGCCATGATAGAGCCCGCCGCCCTCGCCCACATCGAGCTCTGGAGCGCCCACCACGACGAAGTGCGCCGCCTCTACCCCGACGCCCAGCCCCACGTGCTGCGCTGCCAGACCATCGTGCGCATCATAAACGAGCAGGTCACGGACCTGGTCGATACCATAAGGAAGACCATCGAGGCCGAAAAAATAGCCTCGCCCGGCGATATCCGCCGCCGCCCCGCGCCCATCGCCGGCTTCAGCCCGGACATGGAGCGGAAAAACCGCCAGCTCAAGGACTTCCTCATGGAGCGCCTCTACAAACACCACCGCGTCATCCGCATGTCCGACAAGGGCAACCGCATCCTGGAGAGCCTCTTCAATGCCTACGTCCGCGAGCCGCGGCTCCTTCCCCCAGAGTACCTCGGACGCATCGAGGCCGACGGCCGGAAAGAACGTCACATCTGCGACTACATAGCAGGCATGACCGACAAGTTCGCCATCGAGGAATACAAAAAACTCTTCGACCCCGAAGAAAAAGTCTGACTTACTTTCTTTTTTGGAAAAAAAGAAAGTAAGCAAAGAAAAAACAATTACCCTGAGGGAACCTTTTTGTAAAAAGGTTCCCTCAGACTCCCTCCAAAAACTTTTAATGCGAGTTGGTTTCCCCCTGTTTTGCCAAGCAAAACAGGGGGAAACCAACTCGTATTGAAAGTCTTTGAAGGGGGTCTGGGG
>DRME01000109.1 GCA_011375175.1 Deltaproteobacteria bacterium
AAAGTTTCCCCCAGACCCCCTTCAAAGACTTTCAATACGAGTTGGTTTCCCCCTGTTTTGCCTGGCAAAACAGGGGGAAACCAACTCGCATTAAAAGTTTTTGGAGGGAGTCTGAGGGAACCTTTTTACAAAAAGGTTCCCTCAGGGCAATAAATCAGAGTTTCTTAAGGAAGTGATCGGTATGTCTGGCAGTGACATAAAGATGGTGGGGCTGCCCGCGGTTCCGGCTTCCTTGAGGGGTGTTGAGGCCATACGGCCGGTGCGTCCCAAGGGTGGCGGTGATGTGAGCGAGGCCGACAGGCGAAAGGACGACGGCCGCCGTGCCGGGAAGGGTGCCTCCGGGAAGCGGGGAGGGGGCGGGCGTGGCGCCGGCGGCGGCATAGACGTCCTCGCATAACACTTTTCACGCCGGGATAGTCACATGTCCTCTCTGGCCATAGCGCTCATCCTCGTCGACACGGCCATCATGGCCGCGATCCTCTTTTTTCTCCTCAGGTCCGGGGCCATGAGCCGCGGCAGCGCAGCGTCTCGGGCGGCCGGCACCGAAGAGCTCCTCCAGAGACTGCGCAAGGGCGCCGAGGACGCCGAGCGCCTCTGCGCGCTCCTCAAAAAGAAGCTCAAGGCCGTGGAGGAACTGGACGCCGGCATCAGAAAAAAGCAGATCCGCCTCGAAAACGTCATAAACTCCCTCGAAGACGCCCTCGCCGAACTGCGCGACCGTCCTCCCGTCCGTCCCGCGGGCAGGGAAGACTACCGGGAGGCCCTCATCATGCTCAGGGCCGGGGAACGCCCCGAAGAGGTGGCGAAGAGGCTGGGCCTCTACAAGGGTGAGATAGAGCTCCTCGCCGCGCTGAGTAACCTCGACTCCCGGTAGACCCGCTCCCCAAGCCCCTCCATGGATTCCATCTCCATGCCTTCGCTGTCCCCGGCAGGTGCGGTCCGCGCCGGCCGGGGTCTTTACGCCCTTGCGGGCCGCACCTGCCGGGGACAGCTCCCCATACGAACAACATACAAGGGGGCCGTGGCCCCTCTTCGGGAAGTCTCTCCAGGCATGACGATCAGGGCCTTCCCAGCGCCGTCTCCGCCGAACCCGCCGAGGGGAAATTTCTTCTCCTGCGGAAAAACCTTCCCCGCCCCGGTGACTGCATCTTGACGGGGGCTCGACGTCCTCCTTCCTCGAAGTCCTTGTTTTCCGGGCAGTTGCATCCTCTCCTGCTGTTGGCACGCTTGTTGCAATATTCTCTCGGCGGGAGGTAGAGATGGACAGAAGCATTTATGTGGCCCTCTCGGGGGCGTCGATGCTCGAAAAGAGGCTCGAGCTCATCGCCAACAACCTGGCAAACGCCGCCACCGCGGGCTTCAAGAAGCAGCGTCCCCTCTTCACGGTGGAGAGTCCCGATGCGGCGGGGCTGCGCTCCTTTGTGACGGGCCTGTCCGTGGTGAACGACATGAGCCAGGGCCCCCTGGTGAAGACGGACAACGTCCTGGACCTGGCCATCGAGGGCGACGGCTTCTTCACCGTCGAGACCCCCTACGGCATAAGGTACACGAGGCAGGGCAGCTTCAGGCTCGATGCCGACGGAAGATTGACGACCGCCGACGGCCACCCCGTCCTCGGCGACAAGGGCGTCATAAAATTGACCACGCCGGGCGTCAACATTGACAGTGCGGGCAACGTGGAGGTCGATGGCGTCGTGGTGGCAAGGCTCAGGATAGGCCGTTTCGACGACCCCGGCGCCCTGCGCAAGGAGGGCGGCCTCTACAGCGCCGACGGCACCGGCATGGAGGAGCTCAAGGCCGGTGACGGCGTGCGCGTGCTTCAGGGCTACCAGGAGAAGTCCAACGTCAACGTGGTGCGCCAGATGGTGGCCATGATAGAGGTGTCCCGTTCCTACGAGACGCAGAGCAAGGTCATAGAGGCCATGGACGACGAGGCCCGCAAGGCCGTAAACGAGGTCGGAAGGACCTCTTGATCCGCTTTTTGCAGGGTTTGACAGGTTTAAGGGAGGTCAGCGATGATAAGGGCATTATGGACGGCGTCGACCGGGATGGAGGCTCAGCAGCTCAATATCGACCTCATAGCGCACAACCTGGCCAACGTCAACACGGCGGCCTTCAAGAAGGCGCGGGGCTCCTACCAGGACCTGCTCTACCAGGAGCTCAAGAGCGCCGGCACGTCGAGCTCTCCGGCGACCCAGGTCCCCACGGGCCTGGAGGTTGGGCTCGGCACAAGGACCGTGGCCACCCAGAAGCTCTTTTCCCAGGGCAACCTCCAGCAGACAGGCAATCCCCTGGACCTGGCCATCGAGGGCGACGGATTCTTCCAGGTCACCCTCCCCGACGGCACCATCGCCTACACGCGGGCCGGTCAGCTCATGGTCGACTCTACGGGCACCCTCGTCACCGCCGACGGCTACACCATAGAGCCGACGATCACCTTCCCGTCGGATACCCTCACCATCACCATAAGCGCCGACGGGATCGTCTCCGTGACTCAACCTGGCGTATCGGTACCCACCGAACTCGGCAACATCGAGCTCGCCAGGTTTGTCAATCCCTCCGGTTTGAGAGCAACCGGAAGGAGCCTCTACCTACCTACCGCTGCGTCCGGGGACCCTCTTACGGGGGTCCCCGGAACAGAGGGGATCGGCACGCTCGCCCAGGGCTTCGTGGAGATGAGCAACGTCGACGTGGTGGAGGAGATGGTCAACATGATAACGGCCCAGCGGGCCTACGAGATGAACTCCAAGGCCATACAGACGAGCGACGAGATGCTCCAGACGGCCAACAACCTCAAGAGGTAAGGGAAGATGAGAGGGGTCCTGACAGCCGTGCTCGCTGTTCTTGTGGCGGCGCCGGCGGCCTGGCCGGCCGTCTCGCCGAAGCGGCCGTCCCTGAAGGAGCGGGTGAGCGAGGCCGTCACCGGGTACATACTCGCCAACTCGCCGTGGAAGGACGGCGAGCTCGTCGTCGAGGACGTGGTGCTGCGCGGCGGGAGCGTGGAGGGCGACTTCGACGAGCTCTCGATCCGGTCCCCGTCGGGGCTGGATGGGGCCGCGGCAGGCAGGGTGAGCGTTGCCGTGAGGCTCGTCAAGGACGGCTCCGAGGTGGGGACGGTCTGGGCGACGGCCGTGGTGCGCCTCTACAGGGACGTGGTCGTGGCGCTGCGCAGGCTTCGCATAAACGACAGGATCGGGCCCGGTGACGTGAGGGTTGCAAGGGTGGAGTCGAGGCAGATACCGGCCACTGCGCTCGGGGACCCGGCGCAGGCCGTGGGCATGCTCGTGAAGAGGCCCATAAGGGCCGGGGCCGTCATAAGCTCCGAGTACGTGAAGCCCGAGCCGCTGGTGATGCGGGGAGACAGGGTCACGGTGCTCGCAACGAGCGGCGCGGTGAGGATAAAACTCCCGGCCGTGGCGCTCGAGGACGGCCATGCCGGCGCCACCATAGGGGTGCGCATGTCCACGGGCAAGAGGGTGGCCGGAAGGGTGGAGAGCGACGGCACCGTCACCGTCGTCTTCTGAACCGGGGAGCGGACCATGAGAAACGGCATCGTCACGGCGGCTCTCGCGGCCCTGATCATAACGGGCTGCGCAACACCGGAGCCGAAAAAGATAGACACCAGGACCATAGCCGTGCAGCCCAGGCCCTATCCCTCGTCGGCCGGCTCGCTCTGGCCCGGCGAGACGTCGCGCAACAACCTCTACCAGGACCTCAGGGCCTGGCACGTGGGCGACGTGGTGACGATCACCATCGCCGAGAAGACGAGCGCCACCAAGGAGGCCATCACCGAGACGACCCGCAAGAGCAAGGCATCGGGCGGGCTCAGCGGCCTCTTCGGCATAACGCCGTCGCTCGGGAGCTGGAAGGGACAGGGTTTCACCCCCACCGTGAACGCCGATACGAGCGCCCAGTTCGAGGGCGAGGGCAAGACCGAGCGCAAGGGGGAGCTGAAGGCGACCCTCACGGCCGTGGTGGTCGAGGTGCTGGGCAACGGCAACCTCGTCATCGAGGGCAAGAAGGACACGGTGGTCAACAACGAGACCCAGTACGTTACCCTCAGCGGCATAGTCAGGCCCGAAGACATCGACGAGAACAACGAGGTGTCGTCCGTATACGTGGCCAACGCGAGGATCGAGTACTCGGGCCGCGGCGTGGTGGGCGACGAACAGAGCCCCGGCTGGCTCAGGAGGGCGCTTGACAATGTGTGGCCGTTCTAAGAGACTTTTCGCCGCCGGGACGGCGGCCCTGCTGCTGCTCGCGGCGGCGGCCGCGGCCCATGGCGCGAGGATAAAGGACATAGCTTTCATGGAGGGGGTGAGGCCCAACCAGCTCACGGGCTACGGCCTCGTCGTGGGGCTCACGGGCACGGGCGACAAGACGAGCGCCCGTTACACCATGCAGAGCCTTGCCAACCTCTTCAAGAAGATGGGCATAAAGATCGACCCCACGCTCATCAGGGTCAAGAACACGGCGGCCGTGCTCGTCACGGCCGAGCTCCCGCCCTTCGCGCGTCCGGGCTCGACCGTGGACGTCGTCGTCTCCTCGCTGGGGGACGCCACGAGCCTCGAGGGCGGTACACTCATCATAACGCCTCTCAAGGGCCCGGACGGCTTCGTCTACGCCACGGCCCAGGGCCCCATATCGCTGGGCGGCTTCTCCGCAGGCGGCACTGGCGCCAAGGTCCGCAAGAACCACCAGACCGTGGGCAAGATAACGGGCGGAGCCATCATAGAGAAAGAGGTGGTCGTCGACTTCTCGGAGAAGGAGGAGCTGCTCCTTACGCTGCGCCGCCCCGACTTCTCGACGGCCAGAAACGTGGTCCAGTCCATAAACAAGAGCCTGGGCAGGCCCGTTGCGAGCGCCCTTGACGCAGGCGGGGTGAGGATCGAGG